>JAAYCI010000098.1 GCA_012729855.1 Oscillospiraceae bacterium | reverse complement strand
GGGCAACAAGAAGTACATGAACATGAAGCATCTCGAAAATCTGACCGCAGACCTGGATGCTGCCGTTAGCTGAACAGCAACCTTTTGGCCTCGTTTCCTATTTTGCGCATAAATCTTGACAGTACCGAGAATATAGATTAAAAACAAGAAAAACATAATATAAAATCAGTAGAAGCGCAGATTTTATAATATCTGCGCTTCTATTCAATAATTATAGATTAAATTAGAGATAATTGCCCAGAAAATTGTTGGGCAATACCATGTTGCTTTTGACAATGCGCTGCCAGCTGAAAACCGGCACCAGCGCTTGTGCCGTAACGGGCCGCGGCGCGCTTTGCAGCCCGGCCAAGTGTGCCAGCGCCCCGATAAGCGGCTGAGGCGAGGGCAGCTTGGCCCGCAGCGCGCCCAGGTCCAAATCGCGCTCCCGTTTGGCCAGGCGGCGACCGTCGGGCGCCAGCAGCAGGGGGGTGTGCACATAGTGGGGCGGGGGGTACCCCAGGGTGCGCAGCAGCCAGATTTGCCGCGCGGTGCTGGCAAGCAGGTCCTGCCCGCGCACCACCTCGGTTACGCCCATGGCGCTGTCGTCGGCCGGGGCGGCCAGCTGGTAGGCAAACACGCCATCGCTGCGCCGCAGGATAAAGTCCCCGGCCTCCCGTTCCAGATTTTCGCACCGGGGGCCCTGCAGGCCGTCGGTGAAGCATAGGGTTTCATCGGGTACCCGCGCCCGCAGCGCCGGCGCGCGGGTGCGGCTTTGCGTGGCCGCCTGTTCAGGCGTCAGCGCCCGGCAGCGGCCGTCGTAGCGCGGGGCGCCGTCGCTCTGGTGGGGCGCCGAGGCCGCGTGCAGCTGGGCGCGGGTGCAAAAGCAGGGGTAAACCAGGCCCAGCGCCGCCAGCTTGTCCAGCTGCTGCTGGTAAAAGGGGGTGCGCCGGCTTTGGAACCACTTGTCGCTGGGCGCATCGCCGGGGCGCGGGCCGGCGTCCCAATCCAGCCCCAGCCAGCACAGGTCGTCCATCAGGGTTGTGGCATACTCGGGTTTACAGCGGTCGGGGTCCAGGTCCTCAATACGCAGCAGCATGCGCCCGCCCCGCGCCCGCACGCTCAGCCAGGCCAGCAGCGCGGCAAACACATTGCCCAGGTGCATGCGCCCACTGGGGCTGGGGGCAAAGCGGCCCACAACAGGTTCTGACATCGGGATTCTCCTCAACTAAGAATACACTACCAGCTACAGTGCCGGCTTGCGGTGGCGCCCGCCGCTGGCACACCGCCGTCCGCCTGGTGCGGGTGGCGGGCTTTGCACACTGACGTTGCCTGCCTGGATAAGATGCTCCGGCGGACGGCGGCGCACCAGCAACGAACGCCACCGCAAGCCGGCAGGGCAGCAAGCTGCTTCTCTTGGCGGCTACAGACATGCAAAAAATTGGCTTTGTGGCACCATTCCCGGCCCCGGCGCCGCCCCCACTGGCACAACGGTGGCCGACACAATCTGCTTCACTAGGCACCCACGCCTCGCGCCCTTGCGGGAGTTCTTGCGGTTTGGTTGCACCCCTACGGGGCACTTCCAAACCGGGTGTGGGCTCGCCGGTTTGCTTCGCAAGCCCGGCTCGGCCCTAAAGGGCCCCGGCAACGTCAGTGTGCAAAGCCTGCCCATCGCGCGTGTTGGCCGCTGCTGTGCCAGTGGCGGGCGGCGCCGGGGCCTTGGCGGGGTGCGGGGCCGTTCGGGCCTTATCACAAAAAGTGTACCATGCGGCAAAAGGCAAAGCAAACGGGCGGTTGAAAGATTTTATTTGCAAAACCACGGGCGAAAGCTTATAATAATGGGTACACGTTTGCACACGGCAGCGTGCCGCCCAGGGGCCAAAACCGAAAACAGTGCCCCAGCGAACAAAACAACTTCTGGAAGGAGGAAAAAGTTATGCAGAACCATAACAAGTACGCCCCCGGTTACTTTGCAGCGCCGAACGCCAAGCACAACTGGGTAACCCGCGACCACATTGAAGAAGCCCCCATCTGGTGCAGCGTAGACCTTAGAGACGGCAACCAGAGTTTAGTGGTGCCCATGAACCTTGAGCAGAAGCTGGACTTTTTCTCCTTTCTGGTGGAGAGTGGCTTCAAGGAGATTGAGGTGGGCTTCCCCGCCGCCAGCGACACCGAGTTTGAGTTGCTGCGCACCCTGATTGAGCGCGACATGGTGCCCGACGATGTGACGCTGCAGGTGCTTACCCAGTGCCGCGACCATATCATTGAGAAAACGTTTGAGTCGATACAGGGCGCGAAGAACGTGGTGGTGCATTTTTACAACAGCGTCAGCCATGCCCAGCGCGAGCAGGTCTTTAAGATGGGCCAGGACGAGATAAAGCAGATTGCCGTGGACGCCGCCCACCTGGTGAAAAAGCTGGGCGCGCAGCACCAGGGCAACCTGCGGTTTGAGTACAGCCCCGAGAGCTTCACCGGCACCGAGCCGGAATATGCGCTGGAGGTGTGCAACGCCGTGCTGGATGTGCTGCAGCCTTCGGCCAGCAACCAGGTCATCATCAACATCCCCTCCACGGTGGAGATGAGCATGCCCCATGTGTACGCCGACCAGATCGAGTATATCAGCGACGGGCTGAAATACCGCGAGCACGTGATATTGTCCATACACCCGCACAACGACCGCGGCTGCGGCGTGGCGGCGGCCGAGCTGGGCCAGCTGGCCGGCGCGCAGCGGGTGGAGGGCACGCTGTTTGGCAACGGCGAGCGCACCGGCAACGTGGACATCGTCACCCTGGCCATGAACCTGTTCAGCCATGGCGTGAACCCCCACCTGGACTTTACCGACATGCCCAGGGTGGTGGCCTTTTACGAGGGCGTGACCGGCATGCAGGTGTACGAGCGCCAGCCCTACGCCGGCACGCTGGTGTTTGCAGCCTTTAGCGGCAGCCACCAGGACGCCATTGCCAAGGGCAGCCAGTGGCGGGTGGAAAAGAACCTGCACCGCTGGACGGTGCCCTACCTGCCCATAGACCCCGGCGATGTGGGCCGCGTGTACGAGACCGACGTCATCCGCATCAACAGCCAAAGCGGCAAGGGGGGCATTGGCTACCTGCTGGAGCAGAACTACGGCTACAGCCTGCCGCCCAAAATGCGCGAAGCCTTTGGCTATGTGGTGAAGGGCATCTCCGACCGCGAGGAGCGCGAGCTTTCCCCGGCACAGATAAAAGGTATTTTTGAAGAAAACTACCTGAACATCACGAGGCCCCTGGATGTGCCCGAGGTCCACTTCATCCAGAAGGACGGCATCCTGGCCAACATCACGCTTTTCCGCGACGGCCAGACCCAGGATGTGACCGCCAAGGGCAATGGCCGGCTGGACGCCGTGAGCAACGCGCTGAAAGCGGCCACCGGCAATGGGTTCTCCATCCTCACCTATGCCGAGCACGCGCTGGAGACGGGCTCTTCCAGCAAAGCGGTGGCCTATGTGGGCCTCACTTGGGACGATGACGGCGCCGTTACCTGGGGCGCCGGCCAGCACACAGACATTATTGTGGCCAGTGTGCAGGCGCTGGTAAGCGCCTACAACAACCGGATGCGCGCCGGGAAATAACGCACCCAAGCGCCGGCGAATAATGGCAGGAAACACAAGCCATGTTATCGCCGGCGCTTCTTATTTTGCAAATAGAAACAAGCATTTAATTATTAAATTATTGTAAAATACAAGTTTATTTTGAATATTCCCGGAATAATACCTATTTTTCGGGTGCGTATTTTTGAGAGGAGCAAACCAATGGAAAAAAGCATTGCGGTTATTCGTGGGGACGGCATTGGCCCCGAAATTATAGAGGAGGCGCTGCGCGCGCTGGACGCCGTGGAGCGGCGGTTTGGCCATAGCTTCAACACCAGCGAGGTGCTGATGGGCGGCGCCGCCATAGACGCCGTGGGCAACCCCCTGCCCGACGAGACCCTGACGGTGTGCCTGGCCAGCGATGCCGTGCTGCTGGGCGCGGTGGGCGGCCCCAAGTGGGAGAGCCTGCCGGGCGACCAGCGCCCCGAGAAGGGCCTTTTGGGCATCCGCAAGGGCATGGGCCTGTTTGCCAACCTGCGGCCCGCCCGCCTGCTGCCCGCCCTGGCCGACGCCAGCCCCCTGCGGGCCGAGATATGCGCCGCCGGCATCGACTTTTTGGTGGTGCGCGAGCTGATTGGCGGCATCTACTTTGGCGAGCACAAAACCACCGGCGCGCCCGGCAGCCGGCAGGCCATTGACGTGATGGCCTATGGCGAGGCGGAAATCCGCCGTATTTTGCATGTGGCGTTCCAGTCGGCCCGGGTGCGGCGCAGCAAGGTGTGCAGCGTGGACAAGGCCAACGTGCTGGACACCAGCCGCCTGTGGCGCGCCGTGGCCGAGGAAGTGGCCAAAGAATACCCCGACGTGGCGTTTGAAAACATGCTGGTGGACAACGCCGCCATGCAGCTGGTACGCAACCCCGGCCAGTTTGACGTGATGGTGACCGAAAACATGTTTGGCGATATTTTGAGCGACGAGGCCAGCATGATCACCGGCAGCATCGGCATGATCCCCTCGGCCAGCCTGGGCGAAAACGGCCCCGGGCTGTACGAGCCGATACACGGCTCGGCGCCCGACATTGCCGGCACCGGCAAAGCCAACCCGGTGGGCACCATCCTCAGCGTGGCCATGATGCTGCGCTACTCGCTGGGCATGCCCGCCGAGGCCGACACCGTGGAGGCCGCCGTGGACACTGCCCTGGCCGCCGGCGCCCGCACCGCCGACACCGCCAAACCGGGCGAGACCGTGCTGACCTGCCGGCAGATGGGCGAAAAGATTGCACAGCTGATACAAGAAGTATAATTTATAGAATAATATACTAAAAAATGCCGGGCTGGCAGCGGCCCTGCACTTTTTTGAAACCAGCGGCGCGGCCCAATAACATGCGGCTGGCCATACGCAGCTTGGCACATAGTGTGTGCTCTGCTGCGGCATGCGCCACTGCAAGCACCATTAATTTGCTGGGAAATTGAAAGAAACAGGGGCCCCCGGCTCGTTTAGAAAATGCAAGCATTATTGAAGATATATTAAGAACTTGTATGCAACCATTCAATGGTCATCTTTTCGGCAAAAATTTCCCAGTTCTGCGTCGTCGTCAATCGCAATCCACCAAGGATTGCTCAATCCTCCTTCTTGATCTGAGAAATTTT
>JAAYCI010000097.1 GCA_012729855.1 Oscillospiraceae bacterium | reverse complement strand
ATCTCTCTTACTACAACAACCGTCGTATCAAGGCAAAGCTTAAGGGCTTGCCGCCTGCTCTTCACAGACAACAAGCCCTTATGGCTGCTTAATTCATTCTTTGTCTAACTTTTTGGGGTCAGTTCATCTGAACGGGGATTCTCGATTCCCAAACTGCTTTTTACTGTACATCAATGCCTAAAACTCAACTGATTTAATAATAACATAAATCCGAACCGTCCGCCAATTAATATCACCTTAGGCTTTGGGTTCGGATTTATATTGTTTGGTACGCCCGACTGGATTCGAACCAGCGACCTTTTGAGTCGGAGTCAAACGCGCTATCCAACTGCGCTACGGGCGCCTGTTTGGTTTGCGCCGGCAAAATACCGGCATCAACCATTATACCGCATTTTGCGCATTTGTAAAGCGCAACGCAAGTGTACAGCACTTGCGCAGCCGCTTGCACAAAACCGTGGTTTTCCGCAGGCTGGTGTGCTATGATGGCAGTATATCCCATTGTATTTCCCGGAGGTAGCGCCCGTGAAGCTGGACAAATCCACCTGGATCAAAATTGCGCTCATCATCGGCGGCGCCATCCTGTTTTTCTGGCTGCTGAACAACCTGGACCTTTTGGGCACGCTGCTGGCCGCCATTTGGAGCCTGCTGTTCCCCTTTATTTTGGGCTTTATTTTGGCCTTTTTATTCAACCTGCCCATGCGCTTTATAGAAAAACACCTCTTTCGGGGCAAGGGCGGGCGCCTGCGCCGGCCGCTCAGCTTTATCCTCACGTTGGTGCTGGTGCTGGCCATCATCGCCTTTGTGGGCATTTTGCTGGTGCCCCAGCTGGTAGACACCGTTTCCACCCTGGTGCGCAACATGCCCACCTATATCCAGCACCTGCAGGAGTGGGCCCAGCCCTACCTGGACCAGCTGCCCGAGCTGGAAGCCTGGCTGGAAACCCTGAACATCGACTGGCACAGCCTGGTCTCCCAGGTAATCTCCTTTGTGCAGAACGGCGCGGCCAACCTGCTGTCGTCGGCCGTGGGGGTGGCCACGTCCATCGTCAGCGGGGTTACCAGCTTCATCATCGGCTTCATCTTCACCTGTTACCTGCTGCTGGACAAGGAGCACCTCTCGGCCCAGCTGAAGGGCCTGCTGATGGCCTACCTGCCGCTGAAGCGCTATCGTACCCTGCTTTCACTGGGCCGGCTGGCCAACCGCAGCTATTCCAAGTTTGTCTCGGGCCAGATACTGGAGGCCATCATTGTCACGGTCATTTATCTGGTGGTGCTCAGCATCGGCGGGTTTGACTATGCCCTGCTCATCGCTGTGCTGATGGGCTTCTTCTCCATCATCCCGCTCATCGGTGTGCCCATTGGCTGCGTGCTGGGCTCCTTCATTTTGCTCATGAGCATGGGCTTCTGGCGCACGGTGGTGTATCTGATCATCTGCTTTATCATCCAGCAGATCGAGGGCAACCTCATATACCCGCGGGTGGTGGGTACGTCGGTGGGCCTGCCGGCGGTGTGGGTGCTGGTGGCCGTCTCGGTGGGCGGCGGGCTGGCCGGCATCTTCGGCATGCTGTTCTTCATCCCGCTGTTCAGCATCGTCTATCAGCTGGTGCACCGCGACGCTTACAGCCGCCTGTCTAAAAAGGGCCTCACCTCCCCGGTGGCCGACCTGCCCCTGCAGAAGAAAAGCCGCTGGCGCCGGCGCGCGCCCAAGGACAAGCCGCCCCCGCCCGACAAGGGCGCCTGAGCCACTGCCTGTGGCGCCGGCCTGCCCCAGGCAGCATACTGCAAATAAGGCCATTAAATAAATAATAACCTCCGGAAAATCCAACTGGATGATTTCCGGGGGTATTATTTGATTTATTCAATATTATATCCGGTATTTAAGAAAAGCCGTATGCTTCACTTATCATCGTATTTTATATGCTTCCGTCACCCGTTTGCCCCGGCGCTGCCTGTGCGCCCTTTACCGCTTGGGAATAATCTCCATCCAGTAGTCGTCGGGGTCGTGGATAAAGTAAACGCCCAGGCCCGGGTTCTCAAAGCAGATGCAGCCCATCTCCTGGTGCATTTGGTGGGCGGCGTCGTAGTCGTCTACCCTAAAGCCAATGTGTATCTCGTTGTCGCCCAGGTCGTAGGGGGTGGTGCGGTCGGCCAGCCAGGTCAGCTCCAGCTCGTGCCCGCCGCGCCCGTCGCCCAAAAACACCAGAATGTAAGCGCCGTCGGGCGCCGTCTTGCGGTGCACCTCCTTCAGGCCCAGCGCTTTTTCGTAAAACGCCATGGATTTCTCCAGGTTCAGCACGGTCAGGTTGGTATGAATCATGTTAAATTCCATCCGTCGCACCCCGTTTCTCAAGTTTAGCGTTAATTTTCCTGCTATTTCCTAATTTCAGCACATTTTTTCTCAAATCTACCGCCTGCTTCCCTTTATATGGACATACAATGGGTTGCTTTTAGCCCCTTTCACACAATGGCGCGGCACTCCATATAGTAGCGTTTGTCGGTGGCGTGGCCCATGGAGAAGGTTTTGCGCGGCAGCACCCCGCCCAGCGCCACCCCGCGGAACAAATCAGACTTTTTAAGTGTGGGCAGCAAAATGCCCACGGCGTCCTGCCCGGCCACCAGCTGGCGCACGGCGTCCTCCCCGTGCACATAGTCCACCCGGGCGCCCGGGTGGCTTTGCAGGTAGCTGTCCAGTATGGCGTCTACCGCGCCGGCGGCCAGCGGCCGCCAGGGGTTCAGCAGCGACACCGTGCTCTCCCGGCCGGCCCGCAGCACAGTGAAAGCCTGCTCGCCCTGGCCGTCTGGCACAATCTTGCCGCCAGCCTCCTCGGCAAATTTTTCGGCAAAGGTCTTAATGTCGTCGCCCGCGCCAAACACCACCCGGTGTATCGGCTCAATGTCCACCGCCGGGCTCTGCACGTTGATGAGCTCCACCAGGCAGTAACGCGCCGGGTGAGCCTTGCGCATTTTCTCGTCCAGGCCGGGCTTCATTTCCTCCCAGGCCGCTTTGGCTGTGGCCAGGCTATGGTTGCCGTCGCCCACGGCCAGCGCAAAGGGGGTCTCGTCCTCGCCCACACCGTAGCAGCTGCGGAAGCGCTCGGCGTCCTCCAGCGCAGCAATGGCCGCCTGCACGGCAAAAATCTCCGGCTCACCCTGCACGGCCCAGCCCTGCAGCCGCCCGCCGCCCAGCATCAGCTGGGTGTCGTACAGCATCGTCAGCTGGTCCTTCATGCTGCCCAGCGGCTCTATCACCCGCGCGTCGGGGTCGTCTATCAGCATCAGGATATGGGGGCTTTCCAGCACCGCGCCCCGCCGCACGGCCAGCCGCGGGGGAATGCGCTCCACCAGGGTGCCCTCGCTGGGGCGGATGCGCGGGGCCGTGTCCGGCTGGTAGCTGTAAGCCTCCAGGTCCACGCAGCCCACCAGCCCCTGCCGCACACCGGTAGAGGTCTGCCGCTCCAGGTAAACAAACCCCGGCACCTGGCGGCTCAGCACGCCGGCGCGGTAGTCGGCCATGGCCAAGTGTATGGCCGCGATGCGCCCGTCAATGTCCGGCTCTTCCAAATACACCTCGGGCAGCGTGATACGCAGCGTGCTGGGCGCATCGGCCACCAGGGTATCGGCTTTTTGCCAGTAGTCCGGCTGGCTGGTAAACTGGTCGCAGGCCAGCACCGCCCAGCGGGAAAGGTCGGTCTCTTCGCCGGGCAGCAGGATATCGGCCGGCAGGAATACCGGGTCGCGGTTGGGCATTATTCCATCCCCCATCTGTTTATGCTGTAAAAGGCGCCGTTTGGCGCCTTTTATTGCTTGCGTTAATAGGACACCATGTGCCCCGTAAGCCCAAATATGGCCAGCGCCAGAATGCCAATGTATATCAGGTTGATGGGCAGGCCCTTGAAGGTGGCCGGCACCTTGCGGTTGTTCATCTTGCGCTGGCCCTCGCTAAGCATGATGACCGCCAGGCCATAGCCCAGCCCGCTGCCCACCGCAAAGCCGATGGTCTGCGCAAAGGTGTAGTGTTGGCTGGAGGTGATGAGCATGGGCCCCAGCACCGCGCAGCTGAGGGTGGCCAGCGGCAATACGGCCATCAGCTCCCGCTTATTGGCCAGCGGCAGCAGAAAGATGACCAGCAGCACCAGCCCGTAGGCCACCAGCGCGCACAGCACATAGCCCAGCGGGCCAATGTAATCCCGGTACCAGTGCTCGGGGGCGCTCAGCCATTGGTTCAGGTAGTAGCCCATGGGCGCGCTGAGGATTTGGATGAGGGTGAGCAGCGCACAGAAGATCAGGCTGTCGGTGGCGGAGTCCGTCACCAGCTTTGTCAGGCGGGAAACGCCAAAGCCGCGGGTGAACACGGCGTTTTGCACAAACACCGCAATCAGCGCATACACCACAAAGGTGCCCAGGTTTTGCAACACCAAAGTCATGGGAGTTTCTTCACCCCCAGGCTCACATTCTTTTTAAAGGCGTTTACGGCCGCCCGCCAAATGGCCGCCACCACACCCAGCAAAATGAACCCGCCCGCCGGCATGGACGCCATGGGCAGCAGCGGGCCGCGGAATATCTCGATACCGCCCAGCGTACCCAGGGCCAGTACCTCACGCAGCGCGGCCATGATGAACAGCACCAGGCAGAACCCAATGGTGGTAAGGATGCCCTTTTTAAACGACGTGACGATGCGTTCCTTCTGGGGGTTTTCAAACCGCTTGACGATGAGCGGTTCCATCACCAGCAGCGGCAGGTAGATGCCCACCGACAACAGCTGGGTGCCGAACAGCGACTCCATGATGTACGCCACCGCGATAAACACCACCCCGGCGGTAAGCGCGTAAACCACCGCGCGCATTTTAAACCCCACGTGCTGGCCAATAAGGGTGGCGATGATGCGGGTGGGCGTGAGCAGCAGCAGCACGCCCATGGCCAGCACCGCGGCCGACATCACCGAGTTGGCCGGGATAACGATGGGCGCCAGGCCCAGCCCCTGCATGATGACGGGGTTGTTGAGGAACACCCGGTCCCGGCGGGACAGGCGGTCCATATTTTCGGCAAAATACCGTACACGGTCGTCCTTCATGGCTGGATGACCCCCTTCCGCCTGGCCGGGCGCTGGGCAATGGCGCGGTCAAAGTAGCCGGAAACGGCGTTCACGATGAGCATGCCGAAGCAGAAGCCCAGCTCGTAAGTACCAAAATAGCGGAACAGCAGCGCCGCCACGCCCAGCAGCACGCCGTAAATCACCCGGGAAAGCGTATTCTTGGGCAGCGTTCCCGGCTCCGGTATCAGGAACACCGCCGCAAAAAGCATAGCCCCGCCCAGCAGCTCATAGGCCACTGTCTGCAGGCGCTGCGGGATGTCATAGGGCAGCGTTTGGAAGCTGATTTCCGAGTAGCGCGGGAAGATGAACACCAGCAGCGCCACCGTGGCCAAAAAGCAGAGCGGGGCCACCAGCGACATGCGCTTTTTCACCACCAGGAAGATGGCGCAGGCGATGATAACGACGGTGCAGGTGGCGCCCAGCGGCCCGGCATAGTTGCCCAGCAGCATGCTCCACATGTCAATTTTGGGCAGGCCGCCCGCCTGCAGCGTGGCCGAGGGGCCCTCCACCAGCGCGGCGCCGTCAAAGGTCCACATTTTCCACAGCCCGTCAAAGCTGGCCGAGGACTGCAGCATCCAGTTCAGCGGGGCGGGGTAATGCATCATCTCGTCCGGCCAGCTTACCGTGGCGGCGCAAAAACCCACCGCCACCGGGTTAAACGGGTAGCTCTGCCAGCCGCCAAAGGCCGCCTTGGCCACCAGCACGGCTATCAGCACCGCGGCTATCACCACCCGAAAGCGCACCGTGGCCGGCATCATCAGCACAATGGCCAGCGCAATAACCACCGAGGAGTTCTCGGTGCTGTCGTACCGGTGGCGGCGCAAAGCGGCGGCCACACGGTCGGAGATGCGGGCGGTGATTACCGCGATGAGCGCCAGCGCCAGCACCCGGGGCCCATAGTAGAAAAAGGCCATCAGGTACAGTGGCAGCATCATCGCAATAAAGTCGCGGTTGGCCGCGTAGCCCTCATGCAGGGTTCTTGTCTGTCTGCTCATACACCATTCCTTATCCAAAAGAAAGCGCGCCCCGCCCAAGTCAGGGTTTCAGCACTTGGGGCGTGCCACCAAGGGCTGTGGAAACGGCACCTTGATCACACTTTTTGTATATTATCTTTATTAAAATACAATTTGTGTATTATGTGTGGTCGTATTATACCAGAACCACTTCAAAACTGAAACAGTTTTGAAGCCACGCATGACAATGCGCGGAAATCGCCCAGAGGGCGATTGGTTCGCCGTTCATATGTTGCTTTCGGCGGCCGCCAGTAGGGTCATGCCGTGGCACCGGCAATGGCGCCAATCACCGCCACCGGGTGCTCCGCTTTGAACACCGCGCTGCCGGCCACCAGAATGTCCACCCCCGCCGCAATGCAGGGTTTGGCCGTCTCGGCGTTGATGCCGCCGTCCACCTCCAGCAGCAGCGGCAGGCCCCGGCGGGCCGCCTCGGCGCGAAGTGCGCGAATCTTATCCACCGCGCCCGGCATAAACGCCTGCCCGCCAAAGCCAGGCTCCACGCTCATCACCAGCACCAGGTCGGCCGCGTCCAGCAGGGGGAACAGCGCCTCGGGCGGGGTGCCCGGCCGCAGGCTGAGGCCCGCCTTGCACCCCAGCGCCCGGATAGCCTGCAGGGTGTCGGCCACATCGCTCTCGGCCTCATAGTGTATGGTGATATAATTGGCCCCGGCTTTGGCAAATGCTTCCACATAGGCCGCCGGCCGCACAATCATCAGGTGCACATCGTAAATGGCCTCGGGCACGGCTTTTTTCAGGCTTTCCAGCACCGGCACGCCAATGCTCAGGTTGGGCACAAACACGCCATCCATCACATCAAAGTGCAAAATAGGGCTGTTTTGTGTCAACACTCGGCGGCAATCCCGCTCAAGGTTTGCAAAATCTGCCGATAATATAGAAGGTGCCACCTGTGGCATAAACGCCATCCTTTCCTGTGGCTTCCGGCCACAGTGGATATCCTTTTTGTAATATATTCTATCTATATTACAAATTTAGCAATCTCCCTGCACTGCCGGCAATGCGTTGCGCAGGGGTATTCTACACTATGGCCGCTAAAAAATCAAACTGCGGCGCCACGCCGCAGGCCTATAGCGCCATGCCGTTATGTTTTTGGGCCGCTACCCTTGCTTTGCCATCAGTTCGTTCAGCACCGGCACGGCCATGCTGGCCGGTATGGCAAAGCTGATGTTCTCCATGGTCTCGCTTTCCAGCTTGGCCACGTTGATGCCAATCACCTGCCCGTAGGCGTTCACCAGCGCCCCGCCGGAGTTGCCCGGGTTGGTGGCGGCGTCGTGCTGCAACAGGCTGAGCTCCACGTACTGGCCGGTTACGGCCCTCAGCGGGAAGTCCCGCTGTACCCCGGAGATAATGCCCTGCGTAAGGCTGCCGGGCAGCACGCCGGCGGCGTTGCCAATGGCCAGCACCCGCTGCCCCACCTGCACCAGGTCGGAATCGCCAAAGGTGGCCGGCGTAAGCCCGGCGGCCTTTATCTTGATGACCGCCAGGTCGTGCTCGGGGCTGGTGCCCACCACCTCGGCGCGGTAAAGCTCGCCATTGTCCAGCATCACCTGGATGGCTGTGGCCTCGTGGATGACATGGGCGTTGGTAGCAATGTAACCGTTTTCGCTTAATATTACACCGCTTCCACTGCCTGATGCGTTATTGATGCTCATATCATTGGGTTGGCCCGCCACCTGCAGGCTGACCACCGACGGCAGCACCATGGTGGCAATCTCGGTGGCGGTATAGCCGCCGTCGGCCTCGGGCGGGCGCTCGGTGGCCAGCGTTACGCTGTCGGCCCCCGCCATGCGGGCGGCGGCCTCGCCGCTTAGCCGCAGGCCGGCCTGCAGCAGCACCACCGCCAGCAAAATGCCCAGGGAAAACAAAATGATGACTGCATTGCGCCCCCGCGTGGGGCTGAAGGGCTTGGGCACATAGGGCGGTTCCTCTATGTTTTCGCCTTCCTGCTCAAAGTAATCTTCGTCGGCAAACCACAAATACCCAGCAGGATTCTCCAATATTTCATCAATGGCCTCCTGTTTTACGCCGGTTTCTGTGTAGGGCGTTCGCAGCGGCGGCTCGTCCGGCAGCGGCGTTTCCACAAACCGAAACGGCGGGGGCTGCCCACCGGTATTTTGTTCTTCCGGCACATTGCCTTCGGTCTCATCCCAGTTCATGCGTGCCTCCTATTTTGCCGGTAGGGCTGTCGCCGCGGCGGTTGGGCCGCTTTTGCGGCGCGGCCGGCAGGGTGAACAAAAACGCCGCCCATTGCCCCGCTTCGCTCTCGGCCCAAATGCGCCCGTTCATCAGCCCCAGCAGCACCTTGCTTATATGCAGCCCCAGCCCCGCGCCCCGGGCGTTTACGCCACGGCTGGAGTCCTCCTTGTAAAAGCGGTCGAACACATGGTTCAGGGCGTCCTCCGGTATGCCCTCGCCGGTGTTGCGTATGCCCACCGTCACCACGGCCTTGCCCTGCTGCACAGTCACGGTAATGGTGCCGTCGTCGTCGGCAAACTTGATGGCATTGTCCACCAGGTTGAAGAGGATCTGGTGCACAAAATCCTCGTCTGCCATCACATACACGGCCTTGGGCGCGTCCAGCCCCTCCACCGTCAGCTGTTTTTCCAAAAGGCGCTGCTCGGCGTTCAAAAGCACCGAGGCCAGCGGCCCCCAAATGTCAAACCGGGTGTTGCTCGAGGTGTATTCGCCGGCCTCCAGGCGCGAGATATCCAGCATGTTGCGGGTAAGGCGGGCCAGGCGGCCCACTTCGTCGGACACAATGGCCAGGTACTTGTCCCGCTGGTCTTCGGGAATGGTGCCGTCCAGCATGCCGTCTATAAAGCCCTTGATGGTGGTCATGGGGGTGCGCAGCTCGTGCGCGATGTTGCCCATAAAGCTGCGGCGGGAGAAGTCGGTCGCCTCGAAGGAGTTTGCCATCTCGTTGAAGGTGATGGCCAGCTGGGCCAGCTCGTCGTCGCCGTGCACCGGCACCCGGGCCGAGTAATCGCCCTCGCCGAAGCGCCGGGCGGCCTCGCTCATGCGGCGCACCGGCGCCACAATGCGGTTGGAGAATACCAGCGCCCATATACTGGCCACCAGCAGCACGATGGCCGCCGATAAAATGTAGGTGGAGAAGGTGTCCGACAGATAGCTCTGCATGTCGGAGGCATCGGCGGACGCAAAAATATAGCCGGCTGTTTGGTGGGTGGGGTCCTGCAGCGGCGCGGCCCAGGTGAAGTGCTGGGTAAAAAACAGGTTGTTCATCCGGCCGTGGTTATTGTACTCGCCGGTGGTTGTCAGTGTCTGCAGTATCTCCGCGTCCAGCATCTGCCCCACGGGCGGTGCGCCCGGCCCGGTGCTGAAAACAATCTGGCCGTCGGGCCTGGCAATAAACACCACGGCGTTCACAATGCGGGCCATATAGTAAACGGTGCGCAGGCTGGTGTCGTCCAGGCGGATCTGCCCGGCCTCGTAGCCCTCCACCACGCTGGCCACCACCTGGCGCAGCGGGGCTTCCTTTTCCTCGCGGAAGTAACCGCTGGCCTGCCAGGTTTGCACCAGGCCCAAAATAAGCAGGCAGGCCACCAGCAGGGTGCTGATGGTGGTGAAATAGTAGTACCGGATGGATTTGCTCTTCATTACTGCCCGTCTTCTCTTACTTCAAATTTATAGCCCACGCCCCACACGGTTTTCAAGTTCCAGTTTTCGCTGGCGCCCTCCAGCTTCTCGCGCAGGCGCTTCACGTGTACGTCTATGGTGCGGGAATCGCCATAGTATTCAAACCCCCACACCTCGTCCAGCAGCTGGTCGCGCGTAAACACCCGGCCGGGGTGGCTGGCCAGGAAGTACAGCAGCTCCATCTCCTTGGGCGGGGCCTCTACCACCCGGTCGCGCACCTTCAGCTCGTACTTGGAAAGGTCCACCAGCAGGTTGTCGTAGGTAATCTTCTTCTCGTCGCCCCCGTCTTGCCTGGCGGGCGAGGCCGCCCGCCGCATCACGGCTTTGATGCGGGCCACCACCTCTTTGGTGTCGAAGGGCTTCACGATGTAGTCGTCCGCGCCCAGCTCCAGGCCCAGCACCTTGTCAAAGGTTTCGCCCTTGGCCGTAAGCATGATAATGGGCACGGCGCTGGTGGCGCGAATTTTGCGGCAGGTCTCCCAGCCGTCCTGCTTGGGCATCATGATATCCAGCAGCAGCAGGTTGGGCTCCCACTCCTCAAACACGGCAAACGCGGCCTCGCCGTCGTAAGCCAGGCGGGTTTCGTAGCCCTCCTTTTCCAGGTAAAGCCGCAGCAGCTCGCATATATTCTTGTCGTCGTCCACAATCAAAATCTTGTTGGTGGCCATGCGTCCACATCCTTTCAACCCTGTTGGGTATACGCTGTCCCGCCCTTGGCGGGCAGGTTTTTCCCTTGTGGTGAATTGCTCTATTGTTTCGCAAAATATGCGCGGAAGCTTATACGCTCCCATTATACCTTATTGTAAGGGCATAAAAAAACCCCCCGCCGTAAACCGGCGGTTTTGGTGCCTGCGGCAAGCTTCCCTGCGCGGTAATCGGGCGGTGAATCATCTGCCATGGTGCCTGCAAACAGCCTTGAATCGCCTTTTTAACCAGCTGCCTCTGCCCATAATATTGAAACCGCCGCCGTTTTGGGCTATACTGTTACAGTTATCCTCTTTGCAAAAACATGCGGGCCTTGCCCGCCCCATGCGCTTTTGCCGGCCTGCTTGGCCATGAACTTTTTGTAAAACATCAAATAGCACGGCGCTTCGGCGCTTTGTATGGGAGACTGCCACTATGAAGCTGGGAATTGTCGGCCTGCCCAACGTGGGCAAATCCACCCTGTTCAATGCACTCACAAACGCGGGCGCGGCCAGCGCCAACTACCCCTTCTGCACCATAGACCCCAACGTGGGGGTGGTGCCCGTGCCGGACGCCCGGCTGGACGTGTTGGCCGGCATGTTCCACCCCAAAAAGGTGACGCCCGCCACCATTGAGTTTGTGGACATTGCGGGCCTGGTGCGGGGCGCAGCCCAGGGCGAGGGGCTGGGCAACCGCTTTTTGTCCCACATCCGCGAGGTGGACGCCATTGTGCACGTGGTGCGCTGCTTTGCGTCGGCCGATATCGTGCACGTGGACGGCGACGTGGACCCCGCCCGCGACATTGAGACCATTGAGCTGGAGCTGGTGCTGAGCGACCTTGAAATTGTGGAGCGCCGCGCCGACAAAACCGCCAAGCTGGTGAAAACCGGCGACAAAAGCCAGGCCGTGGCCGCCGGCATGCTGGCCCGCCTGCGCGCCCACCTGGACGCCGGGCAATCTGCCCGCAGCTTTGCGCCCCAAAACGACGACGAGGCCGCCCTGCTGGCTGAAATGCCGCTGCTAAGCGGAAAACCTGTCATTTACGCGGCCAACGTGAGCGAGGACGACCTGCTGGCCGGGCTGGACGACAACCCCTGGCTGCCGGTGGTGCGCCAGATTGCCCAAAAAGAGCAGGCCGGCTGCCTGCCCATCTGCGCCAAAATTGAGGAGGACATTGCGCCCATGCCGCCGGACGAACGCAAGGCCTTTCTGGCCGAGCTGGGCCTTTCGGCCTCCGGGCTGGAAAACCTCATCACCGAGGGCTACGCCCTGCTGGGGCTTATCAGCTTTTTAACGGCCGGCGAGCCGGAGGTGCGCGCCTGGACGATTACCCGGGGCACCAAGGCCCCGCAGGCCGCGGGGAAAATCCACTCCGACTTCGAGCGTGGCTTCATCCGCGCCGAGGTGGTGACCTTCGACGACCTGGTGGCCAACGGCAGCATGGCCGCCGCCAAGGAAAAGGGCCTGGTGCGCAGCGAGGGCAAGGACTACGTGATGCGCGACGGCGACGTGACGCTTTTCCGGTTCAACGTGTAGGCCAACTTGCAAACAACCGCTTCATGATACACCACAAATAAAAACACTTTGTGAACAACACGCCGCTTTGGCGTGTTACCCAAATAACGCAGCAGCCATCACATTACAGGGAGGCCTATAGATGAAAACCATTGGTGTTCTTGGTGCAATTCAGGAAGAAGTAGAGCAGATTATGGCCGCGCTGAACGAAGGCAAAAGCGAGGAGGTGGGCGGCGTGGTATACCACCACGGCCACCGGGCCGGCCGCCGGGTGGTGGTGTGTTGTGCCGGCATGGGCAAGGCCAACGCCGCCGCCGCCACCCAAATGCTCATCACCCAATACGGCGCCCAGGGCATCCTGTTCAGCGGCGTTGCCGGCAACATGAGCAGCGAGATCGGCATTGGCGACGTGGTGATTGGCCAAGAGGTGTTTTACCACGATGCCTCGGACGAGCTGCTGGCCCTCTGCCCGCCCTACACCGCGCTGTACACCGCCCACCCGCTGCTGGTGGACGTGGCCAAACAGGCCTGCGAGCTGACCGGCGTGCGGTACCTGGTGGGCCGCATTGCCACCGGCGACCAGTTCATTGGCGACACCGAGACCAAGCGCCGGATTCAGGAAAAGTGCCACCCCGACTGTGTGGAGATGGAGGGCGCCGCCGTGGCCCAGATTGCCATGCGCAACAACGTGCCCTTTGTGGTGCTGCGCGCCATGAGCGATAACTGCGACGAAGCGCTCTCTTTCGATGGCGCGGATAAATTTGACATATCGGCCTATGTCACCACCGCATCCGCCATTGTGGTGGCTGCCATAGACGCCCTAAAAACGCTGGACACCTCTATATAGTTTATTATTGTGGCATTATTCTTAAAATAAAATCGTTTTATGGCGATTACAACAAACTTATTGGGTCTATCAGCCCGTTGAAAATGCTTATACACCCATATTTGTACTTGCGCCCCAAGCTGGTCTCTCTTGGTTTCGCCCCATGACGCCAGATGAATATCCTGCTTATGGCGCTTCCCCTTCAGCTGTTTGTGCACTGTAGCTCACCACGCCCATGGCTGCGATTCCCGCTGCCACAAAGGCGGTTTCGTCGTCTTTGTCCCACGTGGTCTCGGCCATCAGGCCGCTCTGCTCAATGTAGGCGTCCAGGCTTCTTTCGGCGCCGCCCAGCTGCACCGGCCAGGCCGTGGGCAACATTTGCCCGGCGGCGGTGCTGTTTGCCAGCTGGGTTTGCAGCCGGCCGGCCGGCACCGGGCTGCTGAAGCATTGCAGCTGCAGCTCCTGCGCAATGGCCATGCGCCCGGCATCGCTGGTAAACAGCCGCAACAGCAGCTTCACGGCCGCGCCGCTGCCCGCCGACGCCCCGTTCACGCACAGACTGCCGCCGCTCTGCCACAGCAGCCGCGTGTTCCCATCAATGATTCTTTCAATCGACGCTTCCTCCGCCGGGGTTTCCTCTGGTTCCGGCTCCGCTTCGGTTTCCTCCTCGGGGCCGGTGTACAGCCCGCTGTTTGCGGTATCGTCGCTTTCGTCGTAAAGCGACACCGGCGGCATCTTCACCGGCACCAGGGCCAGCTTCCCGGCCAGCTGCGGGTTGTCCTGCTCCAGCCGGGCCGCCAGCTGGCTGTCTCCCCGCATGAACAGGGCGGCGCCGTCCACAAAAAGGGTTTGCGCGTCGGCGCGGCTCAGCTTTTCGGTTAGCACATAGCGCTCGCCCCGGGCCACGGCGCCGGTGCTGCGGGTCATGTGGCTGGTTTCCAGGTCCAGCGCGCCCAGCATGGCGGCCAGCGCCGGCTGCAGCTGGGCCACCCGCTGGGTTTCGTCGGTTTCCAAAAGCTGGTCAATGCCATCAAACGCGTTGGCCACCGTGGTGTCCATCAGCACGCCCAGGTAGGCCTCGGCGTTGCCGTCCGCCACCGAGAAGATGCCCCGCAAAGGCTGTGCTGCCTCCGGGCGGCCGCGGGGCATTGTATAGGTATGGGTGCCAACGTCAACCACAGATTTTTGCGGGTTTGTCAAATAATCTTCCACAGTTTTTGCCAATGTTTGCCATTGCTGCCAACTGCATACCTGCAAGTCTGCCAGCAGCACTTCGGTGTTTTGGGTGTCCAACAGGTTGGCCAGCAGCGCCAGGTTCACCAGGTAGCCCTCGGCTTTTACGCCCAGCGGCAGGCCCAATACCCGGCTTTCGTCCAGCAAACGCTGGCCCTTTGGCACCATCGCAGCCAATGCGCGCATGGTGGTGGGGCTGTTGCGCCCGGCCAGCAGGTCATACAAGCTGCCCACCTGTGTTACCGCGCGGGCCTGCGTTTCGTCGGCCAGCCACAGCAGGTCGGGCGGGGTATCGCTCTCCATGGCCTCGGTGGCATACCGGCCGTAGTTGTCGCCGGCCACGGCGGTGTCTATCTGCAGCGCCATGCCCTCGGCGGTGGCCATCCGGGCCAGAATGTCCTCCAGCGCCTCCATCCCGGTGGGCAGCAGCACTCGCACCTGTTCGGGTGCTCCGCCGGCCGCCGCCAGTGCGCGGGGCCCCTCCGCCTGCTGCGCGGCGGTACCTGGCATCCCGGCGGCCATCAAGCACAGCCCCAGGAATATGCAGCCTATTGTTTTCACAATTTTTTTCATCGGTTATGCGTCCTTTCAACCCATCTGGCCTGTGGCACGCCGGGCATCCCGGCCCAAGCAGCCCCCTGCCGCAAAGCTTGCAACCGCCCTTTGTTACCCCATAGTATACCCTTTTGCCTTTAAAATATAAAGCTTTCTTTCCCTGGAACGGTGATTCTATGCGCATGCGACACAAGCCCTACGCCCGCCCCGAACTGGCCGCCTGGCCCCGCTACGTCCCCCAGCCGGACGATTTGCGCGGGCAGTGGGCCAGCTTTTTTGACGACCCCACAAAGCCTCTGCGGGTGGAGCTGGGCTGCGGCAAGGGCGGCTTTTTGGCGCAGCTGGCCCTGCGCAACACCGGTTACAACTACCTGGGCGTCGACATCAAAAGCGAGATGCTGGTGGTGGCCAAACGCACCATTGAACGCCTGTACGCCAACGCCGGCCAGCAGCCGGGCAATATTGCCATCACCAGCCGCAACATTGAGCAAATTGAGCAGACGCTGGCCACAACCGACCGCGTGCACCGGGTGTACATCAACTTTTGCAACCCCTGGTACAAAACGGGCTACGCCAAGCACCGGCTCACCCACCCACGCCAGCTGTTTCAGGTGCGGCAGTTCTTGCCCGAGGGCGGCGAGGTGTGGTTCAAGACCGACGACACCCCCCTGTTTGAGGACAGCTTGCGCTACTTCGCCCACGCCGGCTTCGAGGTGACCTGGCTGAGCCGTGACCTGCACCGCGGGGAACCCGCCTGGAATATCCGCACCGAGCACGAAAATATGTTCGCGGCCGAGGGCGTGCCCATCAAAGCCTGCATTGCCGGTGTGCGCCCTGCCCAGCTTGAGAGGGCTGCTATTTTCCGCCTGAAAAATATATGAAATCCCTGGAAATAGAATGCAAATGTCCGCCTTTTGCTTGCCTTAGTAAAAACCAGGCTATATAATGTGTTTGCATACACATTCACGGAAGAGCAGGAAAGCGGGTGCAACGCATGATAGAAAAATTGTATACGGTGGAAGAAGTGGCGGAGCTGGCGTCTGTTACGGGGCGTACCATTCGCAACTACCTGAAAAGCGGCCGCCTGGTGGGCCGCAAAATTGGCGGGCAATGGCGCTTCCCTGAAAACGAGGTGCAGCGCCTGCTTACCGGCGGCACAATTGACCCCGCCGAGGATGAAGCCCCGCCCTATGTGTCGCCCGAAATGGCGCCGCCCGCACCGGCCACGGCTTCGGCGGCCACGCCGGAGTCGCCCGTACCGCAGGCCCCGGCTGCCGAGGCTGAAATGCCTGCCGCCGCGCAAAGCTTTGGTGCTCCAGCCCAAAGCGCGCCGCCGGTTGCCCCTGTTTTTGCCACCGCGGACACCTCGGCCGCCGCCACACCTGACGAAACAACCCCGCCCCCTGAGCCCCCGGCCGCACAACGCTATGTGCCGCCTGCCCCTCTGCCGGAAGCGGCATCCCCGCCACAGGCAACGCTTCATCAGCCTGTTCAAACAGAAAATACCTTGAATATCGGCAATTCCCATGCGGCTTCTGCTGTCATTCCGCCTCCGGCAGCTATGCCCCAGGCGCCTGCGGCCGCCCCGCAGCAACCGGGTTATGCGCCCCCCTATGCCATCCCGGAGCAGACACCGCCTGGCCCATCGGTTTCAGAGCCCCAGGTTTATCCGCCTGCCTATCCGCAGCAGCCGTATGCCCCCGAGATGCCCGCGCCCCCACCGCCACAGGCGCCTCTGCCCGAAAGCCCGCAACAGCCCCACCTGGCCCAGCCCCCGGCGGCGCAGCCCGCCTATGCCCAGCCGGTTCAGGGCATGCCCGGCTACCCGCCGGCAGCGGATTACTCTGCCCATTATCAAACACAGCAACAAGAATTTACTGCCGCTCCCGCTTACCCGCAGCCGGCGCCGGCATACCCCAACGGCCAGCCGCAGCCGGCCGCCATACCCCCCCCGGCGCTGGGCGCCCCACAGGTTACCTATGTGGTGCCATCGGCCAGCCAGCCGCCGCAGCCCCTGCCGGCCTACCATTATAATGCACCGGCACCGCTGCCGGCCGTCTATCCCCCATCGCCTTCGTCGGGTGGATACTATGCCCCGGTGCAGCCACCGCCGCAAACGGCCATGCCTGTACCTGAAGCACCGCCTGCTGAAGCTGTTTCAGCAAATATTACCCCTTCTACCCCAGAGGAACAAGCGGAACCCGCTATAAACGTGCCGCAGGCAACCGCTGCAGCCGCCGATTCCGGCCTTGCCCACCTCAGCGACGTAGGCAAGCGGGTGGCCAAGTTTGTGGCCGAGGTGCACGACTGCTCCCACGGCCCGCAGATTTGCGCCGTGTTCGACCTGCACCAGCCACTCTCCGCCGCGCGCGCCACCAGCGAGCGCCTGGCGGCCATCGCCGCCGAAGAGAGCGACAGCGGCCAGCTCTGCCAATCTTTTGTGGAGTTTGACGACCGTTACTATGTGGCCCGCTACACGCTGTTCGGCACTTCCAGTTTTCTGCTGCGCTGCCTTAAGCTTATAGGGTAACACCACTTTTCGCTTGGCGGCAACCCTTCTTTGGCGCTTGTTATGTTGCTCACCGCCGTGCCGTTTAAGTTGTTGTAAATTATTAATAATGGCATTTATTAATCCCCTTTGCTTTGCGGCAAAGGGGATTAATTTATAATTATTCTATCGTTCTTACGTATGAAGCCGCAGCTAACCATCGCATTATTATTAGAGATTAATCATGGATTATTCCTGGCTTTTTTAAAGGGCAAAGCGCCTATTTCCGTTTTTTCCACTTTGTTTTTCCACGCTAGTCATCCTCGTCAATTTTCGCGCCCGTCTCAAAGCCCAGGTCATTGTGCAGCAAGCTGGCGTCCACCACCGCTGTTTTTCCATACTTCTCCCGAATTTTGTCCAGGCTTTTTTCCAGCTTCTCACGCTTGGTGTTAATGCCCGGGCCTTCCCCATAAAGGCTGGTTTGCGCCGCATAGGGCAGATCCGTCAAGTTCTGTGCCGTCAATGTTAGCATTCTTATCGGTTTGGCATAATTCCAGTTGTCTTTTATGATATCCATTGCCAAGTCTGCTATATCTTTGGCCAAATTGGTGGCATAGGGCAACACACGCTGGCGGGAGATGCTTTTTAGCTCCGGATTCTTGATGAGCACCTGCAGGTTGGTGGCATACAGCTTTTTGCGCCGCAGCCGCCCGGCCACTTCGTCGGCCAGCGCCCCCACCGCCACCCTTACGTCCTGGTAGCCCAGCAAATCCCGCCGGAATGTCATGCCGTTGCCCACACTTTTCACCGGCTCATGCTGGCCGGCCACAGCCACCGGCGCGGTGTCCTCGCCGCGGGCGTAATGCCACAGCTGCGGGCCCTGCTTGCCCAGCACCTGTGCCAGCAGGTTTTCGTCCGCCGTGGCCAGGTCGCCAATGGTGTTTATTCCCATGCTTTCCAGCGTCTGTCGGCTCTTTTTCCCCACAAACAGCATGGCTGCCACGGGCAGCGGCCAAATAATCTCGCGGTAATTGTCGCGGCTGATCTCCGTGACGGCGTCCGGCTTTTTATAGTCGGAGCCCAGCTTGGCAAACACCTTGTTGAAGCTGAGGCCAATCGAAATTGTCAGCCCCGTTTGCTCTTTTACACCCAGGCGTATCTTATTGGCTACCTCTAGGGGTGACGCACCAAACAGCTGCCAGCTGCCGGTGATGTCCAGCCAGCTTTCGTCAATGCCAAAAGGCTCCACCTGGTCGGTAAAACGCTCGTAGTAGGTGTTGATGGCCAGCGAATATTCCCGGTACTTGCGGTGATGGGGCGGCAGCATGATGAGTTGCGGGCATTTGCGTTTGGCCTGCCACACGGTCTCGGCAGTTTGCACGCCAAATTTCTTGGCTGCGTCGTTTTTTGCCAGGATGATGCCATGCCGGTCATCCACGCTGCCCGACACCGCCACCGGCTTGTCCCGCAGCTCAGGATGCGCCAGCAACTCCACCGACGCATAGAAGCTGTTGCAGTCGCAATGTAAAATCACGCGTTCAGTCATTTGATTGCCCTCAGCTTTGGGTTGTGCCACCCGCCTTTCATTGTTCATGGTTATTTCATTATATCACAATCCTCCATACATATACATAAAAGCCGTGGCATGGTATAATGGTGCCGTTATAGCCCCACATTGCCATGCACGGCCACCGCCGGGAAAGGATTTTTTATGGATAAGGATAGCCGCATCAATCAGATTTTGTCGCACCTCGCCAGCGCCGCCTCCATTGCCGGAAACGGTGTGAGTGAAGCAGTGAACAGCGCGGGCAGCAAGGTGGAGGAAAAATATTCCGAATTTAAGCTGAAAATGGATCTTGCCCGCTTGAAAGAGGAGATGGACAAGCTACTTGCCAACGTGGGCCGCACCATGTATATGATTCATATTGGCGCGCTGGCCGACGCTCAGAAAACCGAGGACGGCGCTGTGCTGGACGCCCAGGAAACCATCGACAACCTGCTGAAGCAGGCCGACCAAAAGCAGGCGGAGATCGACGCCATCAGCGACACCCTGGCCAAAACCAGTGGCAAGCAGTCCTGCGCCGTGTGCAACAAGGTGGCGGGCAACGACGATAAATTCTGTTCCGCTTGCGGCGCCAAGCTGCCAGACAACAAGCCCGAGTAGCAAATTGCACCAAATAAGGCGCACTTGTACCAAACAACCAATCAAGCCGCCGCCATTATGTGAATTCCTCCACATTATCGGCGGCGGCTCTATTTATCCCACTATTTGTATTTTAATTTTCCATAATAACGCTATTGTGAATATTGCCTGAATTTTGTGCTTTGCATGTGCTCCCTTATTTCTTTGTCTATTATCTGGTTTTTTATATTTTATTTCTTTTTGTATTTTTTCGGCGCTGTTATCATTTTTAAAATAGGCCTTGTGGATACTTCTCCACAATTCATGGGCCATTACACAGCATATCTTTTGCTTAGCCAGTAATTATCACCATCTTGTGGTATAATCAGCTTCAAAATTGTTGAATAAATTATATTATACGTTTATTCGTAATATTTTATTTTGAGCATTATTTTATAGCTGTGCTTTGCCTTTGTCCATTTTTCCGCTTTTTTCCACGCCGTTTCCGCAGCACCAAGCTTTCGACAATGAGGGAAATCATGCGTTTTCAACAATACAACACGGTTCTGTTTGACCTGGACGGCACCCTGCTAAACACCTTGCAAGACCTTGCCGCCGCCGGTAACCACGCCTTAAGTGCTTTGGGCCTCCCTGCCCACCCTGTGCAGGATTACCAAAATATGGTCGGAAATGGCATTCCAACGCTCATCCGGCGCATGCTTCCGCCCCAGCACTGCGGTCCGGCCACCCAGGCTGTCGCGCTCCAGCTGTTCCAAAAGCACTACACCGCCAACATGTTCCAGTATACCCAGCCTTACCCCGGCATTCCTCAGCTGCTTGCTGGCCTGCGTGGGGCCGGTGTACGGTTGGGTGTCCTCAGCAACAAGCAGCACAATTTAGCTTGCAGCATCGTTGAATACTATTTTTCCGGCATCTTTCAGGCGGTGGCCGGCTTACAGCCCGGGGCCGCCCCCAAGCCCGACCCCGCCTCCCTTTTGGCACTGATGGAAAGCCTGCATGCCTCGCCCGCCGCTACCCTGTATGTGGGCGACAGTGATGTGGATGTGCTTACCGCCCACAACGCCGGCCTGCCGGCCTGTGGGGTACTTTGGGGGTTTCGCACCCGGGCGGAGTTGGAATCTGCCGGCGCGGACACCTTGGCCGCAAACCCTGAAGCCCTTGGCAAGCTGATTGTCCCATCAAACACCGCCAATCGTATTATACAAACAGGATAATATTGGTTTTTAATTCTTTTATGTATTTTTATAATGGCGTAAAATCGTAAATTACTATTTAATGATATATGCCACTTTTTAAGCGCATCTGCTATTCCACTCTCTCCCATACCCTGCTGCCCATCTGTTGGGGGCAGCTTTTCTTTTTGTACAGCCTTTTTGTGTATTTCTGGTGCATTTATTGCCTGCCCCATGTAGCACAGGCTTTGGTGCAACAAGTAATCCATGGTTTTTGAATTAGACGCGCCGTTTTCAACAATGCAAAACACCAAAGCATATCTCGTTTCAGTGTTTTCTGCTTTTTTCTGTATGTCATGCCCGAACCTCGGTACACGACGGTACGTATGACGCAAT
Organism: Oscillospiraceae bacterium; assembly: GCA_012729855.1. Taxonomy (GTDB): domain Bacteria; phylum Bacillota; class Clostridia; order Oscillospirales; family Ruminococcaceae; genus JAAYCI01. Next base: position 66,716 of record JAAYCI010000097.1, on the reverse strand, counting down.
ACGCGCGGCGTCTTCCCCTGTCCAAGCGTGGTTGCCTGTTCTGTACAGCCAGCTTCCTTGCGTTTCAGCTGTCAAAAAGCGCCCCGGTTTAAACCGGGGCGCTTTTTGACGATGCGCTCAATGGTGACCCAACCGGGAATCGAACCCGGGATTCCACCGTGAAAGGGTGGTGTCTTAACCTCTTGACCATTGGGCCGTGCCAAGGCGGCACTGCCGCCTTGCACCGCAGGTTTTAGCCAAAAGCCGCAAAGCCTCCTGCCATCCGCTATTGCAGACGACACCCCACTTTTTTGGCTGAAACCTGCCATGCAGTCCCTTTAAAAACCCGCCGGCGCCCTCTGCCCGGGCCCGGTGATTCCGCCGGGAGCTGTGGTAGCGGTAACTGGATTTGAACCAGTGACTCTTCGGGTATGAACCGAATGCTCTAGCCAACTGAGCTATACCGCCATGCTGCGCCTGCACAAACAAGCGCATTGATAATTATATCCAAAGGGGGGGCGCTTGTCAACCAATTTTGCCCAAGATTCTTCAAAAACAGAAATGATGTTGAAAACACGGCGTTACGGTACACGCGCCGTATGCGTATCTTTTCCATCGTTTACAGTATTTGGGCCGTCCGGCACCGAGGCCGGCTTGGTTTTTTCCCCGCCATTCACTGTATTTGTTTTCATCCCAAAGGGTACGCGCATCGCTGCCATCACCCCTGCGGGCGAATAATCTCAAGGCCGCCCAGGTAGGGCCGCAGCACCTCGGGCACCGTCACACTGCCGTCGGCGTTCTGGTACTGCTCCACCAGCGCGGGGAACACCCGGCTGGTGGCCAGGCCCGACGCATTCAGCGTGTGGGCCAGCCGCAGCTTTTTGTCTGCGCCGCGCACCCTTACACTGCCCCGCCGGGCCTGGTAGTCCCGCGCGTTGGAGGCCGAGCTCACCTCTTTGTAGATGCCCATGCTGGGGATCCACACTTCGATGTCGATGGTGCGGGCCATGGAGGCCGACACGTCGCCCGCCGCCAGCTGTGATACCCGGTGATGCAGCCCCAGCTGCTGCAGCAGCCTTTCGGCCTTGCCCACCATCTCTTCAAACGCCGCGTCGCTGCCCTCCGGGGTGGTGTACTGCACCATCTCCACCTTGTTGAACTGGTGCCCGCGAATCATGCCGCGCTCCTCGCTGCGGTAGCTGCCGGCCTCCCGCCGGTAGCAGGGGGTGTAGGCGATGTAGCGCAGCGGCAGCTCGGCCTCGGGCAGTATCTCATCACGGTGCAGGTTCACCAGCGCGGTCTCGGCGGTGGGCAGCATGAAGCGCCTGTCCTCCGACGTTGGGTTGGCGATGTGGTACACGTCCTCGGCAAACTTGGGGAACTGCCCGGCCACGGTGCCGCACTCCCAGCCCAGCATGTGGGGCGGCAGCACAAACTCGTAGCCGTCGGCCAGGTGCTGGTCAATGAAAAAGTTGAGCATCGCCCACTCCAGCCGGGTGCCCAGCCCGCGGTAGATCCACGCGCCGTTGCCGGCCAGCTTCACCCCGCGCTTGTAGTCTATCAGGCCCAGGCTCTCGCACAGGTCCACATGGCTTTTCACATCAAAGTCAAACACCGGCGGCTGGCCGAACTGGCGCAGCTCCTGGTTCTGCTCCTTGCCGCCGGCCACCACGTCGGGGTCGGGCAGGTTGGGCAGCTGGTACATTTTCTCCTGCTGCGCACGCTCCACGGCGTCCAGCTTGGCATCCTGGGCTTTCACCTGCTCGGCCAGGCCCTTCATCTCGGCCATCACCACGCTGGTGTCCTCCCCGGCCTTTTTCATGGCGGGAATCTTCTTGCTGGCTGCGTTCTGCGCGGCCTTCATCGCGTCGGTCTCGGCCACCAGCCTGCGCCGCTGCTCGTCCAGCGCCAGAATATCGTCAATCACGCTGTCCAGGTTCAGCTCCCGCTTTCTGATGGCCGCTTTCACCTGGTCGGGCTCGGTGCGTATCAGTTTTATGTCAAGCAATCGTATCGCTCCTTCGTTTATATTATGAGATTTACTCGCTGGCCGTCTTTTTTGGTGCGGCCTGGTATACCAGAAAGTGCACCCGCCCAATCAAGACGCGCCTCTGGTTTAGACACAAGGCGCGAAGCGTTGGACGCACATATCATATGGTCTGTCTACCTGGTGCAGCGTGTTCGCCAACGTGCCATGTTCTCCTGCCAAAGCCGGCATATTACGTGCCCGCCGGCGCCTTTCCCACCTGTAGAAAAGCTGCGCCTTGCATAGATGACGCCCCCTGCACAGCACCAGCTACCCTTCGCTCTGGTATTTCCCCAGCAGGTTGGCAAACGCGCTCAGCTGTTCGTCGGAGTAAAAGCCCACCCGCAGGCTGCCCTTACCCTCCTGGTATTCCACCCGCACCTCGGTACCCAACACCTCCCGCAGGCTTATCTCCACCTCGGCGGCAATGCTGGGCCGGGCGGCCGGCTTGCGCGCGGCCTTGGGCGCTTGCTGCATCTTCTTGCAGATGGCCTCGGCCCGGCGCACGTTCAGCCCGTCCCGCACAATGATGCCAGCCGCTTCGCTCTGCCGGCCGGCGTCCGGGATGGACAGGATGGCCTTGGCGTGGCCGCTGCTTAGCGCGCCGCCCTTCAGCAGCTCCAGCACGTCGTCCGGCAGGGCCAGCAGGCGCAGACTGTTGGCCACCGCGCTGCGGCTGCGGGCCAGCTTCTCGGCGGCCTGCTCCTGCGTCAGGTGGCAGCGCTCCATCAGGTTGCGGTAGCCCAGCGCCTCTTCCACCGGGTCCAGGTCCTCCCGCTGCAGGTTCTCTATCAGCGCCAGCTCCAGCGCTTCCTCGTCGCTCACCTCGCGCACCAGGGCGGGTATCTCCCGCAGGCCAGCCTGCCGGGCGGCCCGCCAGCGCCGCTCCCCGGCTATGATCTTATACCCACCCGTGGGGCTCGGCCGCACCACAATGGGCTGCAACACCCCGTGCTCCCCAATACTTTTGGCCAGCTCGGCCAGGCTTTCGCTGTCAAAGCTTTTGCGGGGCTGGTCGCGGTCGGGCTCTATCTCCCGCAGCGGCAGCGCCCCCACGTCGGGGCTGTCGGCCGCCACGCCGCCGCCGGTGTCGGCAAACAGGCTCTCCAGCCCGCGGCCCAGGCCGCCCTTCTTCACCGCCATCAGGCCCCTCCCTCCGCTGCGCGCGCCATGCCGCGCCCACTTTTTTCATTCACCTTCAAGAACTCCTGCGCCAGCGAGCGGTAGGCCGCCGCCCCCTTGGACACCGGGTCGTAATAACTGATGGGCGCGCCAAAACTGGGCGCCTCCGACAGCCGCACGTTGCGCGGGATGGTGGTCTTGTAAACCTTCTCGTTGTAATACTTCTTCACTTCTTCCACCACCTGGATGGTCAGGTTAAGCCGGCCGTCGAACATCGTCAGCAGCACGCCCTCAATATCTATATAAGGGTTATACATCTTCTTCACCGTGCGGATGGTACTCATCAGCTCCGAGAGGCCCTCCAGCGCAAAGTACTCGCACTGGATGGGCACCAGCACGGTGTCGCAGGCGCACAGGCCGTTCAGCGTCAGCAGGTCCAGCGAGGGCGGGCAGTCGATGAAAACGAAATCGTACTGCTCCAGCACCGGCGCCAGGCCCTCCCGCAGGCGGCCTTCCCGCTTGGGCAGGGTTACCAGCTCAATGCCCGCGCCCGACAGCTGTATGTTGGACGGGATGATGTCCACCAGGTATTCCGTACTGCGCACCACATTTTTGGCCACATTCTGGCCGATCATCACATCGTAAACGCTCTTTTCCATCTGCCGTTTGGATAGCCCATAACCGCTGGTGGCGTTGCCCTGCGGGTCTAAATCCACCAGCAGCACCCGTTTACCCGCCTCGGCCACCGCTGCCGCCAAGTTCACCGTGGTGGTGGTTTTTCCCACCCCGCCCTTCTGATTGGCTATCGCAACCACTTTTGCCAAAAAATCTGCCTCCCTCTGGTCTCTTAGCCTGGCCACTGCGGCCGGCTTTTCTGGCTTTGCTGTATATATCGTTCTTATATAGTCACATACCCTTGAAAACACGGTTTTGGGCCGCTGACAATGCCCACCGGCATCCCTTTGCCGGTGTTTGCTACCACGAACAGCAAGCCTGCCGCCCTTCGGGAAATTGGCGCCCGTGCTTATGTGCCACTTCAAAGCCATACTGGCCGTGAAGTGGTTCTAGTATAGCACACTCTATTTTTGAAAAAAAGCATCAAATAAAGAAAACAATCCCTTTTGTTCCACGTGGAACAATCAGCATTGTTCAATCTTTGTTTAATGTTTTTCGGGCAATTACCTTTTTAAACCACCCTACGCGTATTATTGATTATAATCAAACCATTGGCGCGTTGATATCTTTTAACATCAGTGAGCATGGTCATTTTTTCCATTTTTGAACCATTGCTCTTCCTGTACAGGCTTTCGCAGCTCTAATGCTCGGCATTTCTATGAAACACAGTGCATACATCTATATGAATTCATATCCTTATGAAAGCATTCTTCGCCTTTTTTGTTCCACGTGGAACAATGTGTTAGCAGATGTCTCTCTGACAATCTGTGCGCTGTCCATCTGACTTTAAAGCGGCCTTTTTGCTATGGTTCCCCCGTTGCGCGGGTATTGTGCCGGCGTGTCCTCAACTTTTCTTATCATCACCAGCACCCGCGCGGAGCCATCCGGCAGCGCATAGCGCCGCAGCTCCGGCGCAGCTCCGCCCAACTTTCTTATTGCGTTTTCTGCGGTATCCAACTCATTCGTCACATCCGCTTTCATAGCAACAAAGTATCCGCTCAGCTTTACCAACGGAAGACAGTATTCACACAAAACAGGCATAGGAGCCACAGCTCTGGCTGTAGATACATCATATTGCGCGCGCCACCTCTTTCTGCCGGCTTCTTCCGCGCGTTCTTTCAGAAATGTGGCCTCCAGGCCCAGCCGCCCACATACATGCTGGAGGAATTGCAATCTCTTCCCGGTGGGTTCCATCAGCGTCAACGCTATTTCCGGCTTGTATATCTTGGCCACAATACCTGGAAAACCCGCACCTGTGCCTACGTCCACCAGATTACCCGCTACCTCTGCCTGGGCCGCAAAATGCAAAGCATCCAAAAAATGCTTATTTTCTATGTCCTCTGGCTCCGTAATGGCTGTTAGGTTCATTTTCTGGTTCCATTCCAGCAGCATATGGGCATAGCACGCCAATGCATCCAGCTGATCAGAATCCAGAATAATGCCATCGGCTATGGCTTTTTCCTGCAGGCGCTTTTTATCTATCATGCGCCCTCCTCGGCTTTCCACATTTACACCCCCAAAACTATGATTCACTATGAGTGCCGCATTGCCGCTTGCTTGCATACACCCTTTTTCATTGGTTTTCCGCCTCTTCTCCGCGGCCTATACTGGTGCGCGCAAGGCCTTCCTCTATCCCAAAGCAAATAATATGAATATTTCCTAAACAAGAGATGATATTCAACATGATTTCTATGATATTAACAGTGGAAATTTTTTATCGTTTTTGCGTTATTTATCACGAATTCTTTTCAACCATTTAAAAGCGGTTTATTCGGATTTTCCCGATTTTTGCCTGAAAACAGCCAGCGCAAGAGCCAATTGTGCTATATCGCTGGGCGAAACACCCGGAATCCTGGAAGCCTGCCCCACCGAAAGCGGCCTGATTTTAGCCAATTTTTCACGTGCCTCAAGCCGCAAACCGCTAAGGCTATGATACTCAAATTCTTTAGGAATCAGTGTTTTATCCTGCTTTTTCATAGTCTCAATCTGCTTCATTTGGCGTTTGATATAGCCATCATATTTTATTTCCGTCTCAATGCGCGCCATCAGCACACTGTCTATGGCATCATTTTGCCCAATCATCTCCGCCACATCACTGTAGCATATCTGTGGCCTTTTCAACAATTCTATCGCCAATATGTCATTTGCAAGCGGTGGCAACCCTTTATGCTCCAGTATCGCGCTGGCTGCCTCGGGCTTAATACGCGTTTTCCCCAAGCGCTCCAGTTCCGCTATCATCGCTTTATCTTTCGCACAATACCGTTCCCAGCGTGTATCATCCACCAGGCCAATCTCCCGGCCCAGTGGTGTCAGCCGGGTATCCGCGTTATCCTGCCGCAAATAAAGCCGATATTCGCTGCGGCTGGTCATCATGCGATACGGGTCGCTTACACCTTTAGTCACCAAGTCATCTATCATCGTTCCAATGTAGCTTTCTTGTCGCGCAAAAATCCGCGGTGCCTTGCCCTGCACTTTGCGCGCTGCATTGATACCCGCCACCAAGCCCTGCGCCGCCGCCTCCTCATAACCTGATGTCCCATTAAACTGCCCCGCGCCATATAGCCCGCCTACAGCCATGTGCTCCAGGCTGGCGCCCAGCTCCAGCGGATCCACACAATCATACTCAATGGCATAGGCCGGCCGCATAATTTCCAGTTTTTCCAGCCCGACTATTGTGCGATACATTTCCACCTGCACATCTTCCGGAAGCGACGACGACATCCCCTGCAGGTAGTATTCATCGGTGGCCATGCCGCATGGCTCCACAAAAATCTGGTGGCGGTCTTTATCAGAAAAACGTACCACTTTATCCTCGATGCTGGGGCAATAACGCGGGCCAATCCCTTCAATCTTGCCGGCATACAGCGGCGACCGATGCAGGTTATCCATTATCACCCGATGGGTACGCAGGTTGGTATATGCCACATGACACTCCACCCTGTTTTCCAGTTTTTCCGTTGTCATAAAGCTGAACGGAATAATTTCAGTATCCCCCAGCTGCCTTTGCAGCCGCGCAAAATCAATGGAGCGCCTGTGCACACGCGCTGGTGTTCCCGTTTTAAAGCGCCGCAAGCCAAGGCCCAGCTGCCTAAGTGATTCCGACAATTCTGTTGCTGCCGATGTTCCATCCGGCCCGGAAGCATAGTTCGCTTCCCCCACAAAAATGCGCCCGCCAAGGTAAGTGCCTGTGGCAACTATCACAGCTTTCACTTCATACTCGGCGCCCAGTTTTGTCCTAACCGTATTTACCCGCCCATTAACAGCATTTATTCCTATAATTTCTGCCTGCTTGATATCCAACCCTTCCGTATGCTCCAGCAACTGCTTTGTATACAAATGATACTGCGAACGGTCGGTTTGCACCCGCAAGCTATGCACCGCCGGGCCTTTAGCCGTGTTCAACATACGGCTTTGAAGCATGGTTCGGTCGGCGGCTATACCCATACAGCCGCCCAATGCATCTATTTCACGCACCAAATGGCCCTTTGCCGTTCCCCCGATACTGGGGTTACATGGCAAATTCCCAATAGCGTCCAGGCTTAGGGTAAACAGCACCGTGCGCACACCCAGGCGCGCCGCGGCCACAGCCGCTTCAATGCCCGCATGTCCGCCCCCAATTACCGCCACATCGTAGTTTCCAATCACTGCCACGGGTATCCATCCTTAATTAATCCGTCAATTTTAAACATATTATTACTTATTTTACCACTATTCAGCAATTATGTATTATTTTATGGCTTTATTAAAGTAAAATATACCAAGCCGTCAAAAATATGCTGCCTGCGGCCATTTCTCAGCCAATAAAGCCTTCCCACTTTACCATAACTGCATTTTACTAATAAGTATTTACTGTTTCTGAATGCGCCTTGATTTTTTCAACATATTCACAATATTGCATATAATTATACTTTTTTCATTTTCCTACGCAAAAAGCTGAAAACACTTCATCAATCACAGCTTCCGCCACATTTTCCCCACTCAGTTCTTTTAACGCACTCAGCGCATCCTCCAGGCAAACGCCGGCAGCATCCAGCGTATAACCGGCCATCAACGCTGCATCAGCATCATCCAGCGCCATCAACGCTGCCTCCGCAGCGCGCAGCTGTCGCTGGTTGGCCAGCATGGCTGCGTCTGTGTCCATGTCGTTCAGTTTTAGCAAGCGCAATATCGCCTGTTCTATCGTCTCAGCCGTGTCCCGTTCGTTGGCGCTCACCACCACCGCCTCTGCAAACCACGGCAGCAATTCTGCCACATCTATCATCGTACCCAAGTCACTTTTATTGATGACTGCCACCGCCGGTTTCCCGGCACAACTTTCCGCCAAGGCACGTCCCGCAACATCCAGCGGCTGCGAGCCATCGTATACCGCTATCAGCAGCGCGGCCTGTTCCATTTCGGCCTCGCTGCGCCGGATGCCCTCCGCCTCCACCACATCTTCTGTTTGGTGCAAGCCCGCCGTGTCCGACAATAACAGCTGGATGCCCCCTACCTGAATCTGTTCGCGCACCACATCCCGGGTGGTGCCAGCCACCGGGGTGACAATGGCGCGCTCGAAACCAGACATCACATTGAACAACGTCGATTTTCCCACATTCGGGCTGCCCACAATGGCCGCCCGTACCCCGCGTTTTATCACCATGCCACGGTCATAGTTTTCCACCAGCGCCGCCAGCTCCGCCCGTGCCTGCCGGGATACCCGCGCAAATTCCTGCGCTGTCAGCTCCTCAACATCCTCTTCGGGAAAATCCACACAGGCCGCCAAATGCCCGGCCAGCGTCACTAAGCTTTCCTCTATTTCTTGAATTTTCCTATAAAGTGCGCCCTCCAGCGCGCTCTCGGCCGCCGCAGCTGCCTGCCGTGACGACGACGCCACCAAATCCATCACCGCCTCCGCCTGGGTAAGGCTGATGCGGCCATTCAAAAAAGCCCGGCGGGTAAACTCTCCAGGCCCGGCCGGCGCCGCGCCGCACTCAATACAGGCGGAAAGCAGCATTCCGCTCACCACCTCGCTGCCATGGCAGGAAAATTCCACCACATCCTCGCCGGTGTAGCTGGCCGGCGCGCGGAAGCCCAGCATCATGCCGTCATCTATCACTTTGCCCCGGTGGATAAAATGCCCATACAAAGCCATTTGTGCGGGATTATCCTTCACATTTTTCTGTGTATTTTTTGGCACAAATACCTGCGATGCTACATCATAACTTTCAGGCCCAGACAAACGCACCACCGCAATGCCCCCCTGGCCGGGCGGTGTTGCTATGGCAGCGATTGTTGTATTTTGCGGCATTATTATCACCATTAAATCTATTATTTATCGGGCATCCGTTTTTACACTGCTTTTATGGAAATTTAAGCACAAAACGCCCCGTTCTCTGCCAGGCATCTTGGGTGTAACCACTGGGGTTCTGCCCTTATAAGAACCATCAACTGATTTTGGAAAACAGCATCATTTTTCAACTTATGCCCAGTTTTTCATTCCTTGCCTGTCGCGCTGCACCATAGGCTGCAAACAGAAAGGCGGCAGTTGCCTGCCGCCTTCTTATCACCTGTCGGCCGGCGGCATGTCCACAGCCGGTTTATACAGGGCAAGCACTGTGCGCTTGCTCTTGCGCTTTTCTACAACTCAATTTTCCCATACAGCGGCAGGTCATCGCCATCGCGGATGGCCTCCCGGCGTTCGGGCACCACGGGTGCGGCGTTCGGATCACGCGTTTTGTCGGCATACTCGCGCTGTGGGGTGGAACTCGGACGGTCTCCACGGCTGCCGCCGCTATAGCCACCACGCCCACCAGCACGGCCGCCGCCGCCACGGTTATCGTCACGCCCGCGGCCGCCACCGCCACTGCGGCCGCCGCGGTCATTGCCACCACGGCCACCGCCGCCGCCACGGTTGTTCCCGCCACGGCCGCCACGGTCTCCGCCTTTGCGGGGCGGGCGCCAGTCGCCGCCATCGGTGGCGTTGTCTGCCAGCGACTTCACCACCACCCGGCGTTCGGTGTCGGTGCCAATCGATTCACTCGTAATGCCTTCAATCGAGCTGATTGTCGTATGCACAATCAACCGCTCATACGGGTTCATCGGCGCTAGGGTGCGGCTGCGGGCGGTGCGCGCCACCTCGTTGCCGGTGCGCATGGCCAGGTCGATCAGCTCGCTTTCCCGGCGGCTGCGGTAGCCGGCCACGTCCAGGCGGATACGCAGGTATTCGGGATCCTTCTTGTCTACGCCGGTATTCACCGACCGGTCAATTAAATAGCTCAGCGCCTGGATGGTCTCGCCGCGAATCTCTATCTTGTTGGACACCTGCGCGCCCTCCACGCGCAGCAGGGTGGCCTCGCCCTGGCGAATCACGGTGATGTCCACCTCGCCGGTGCCCATGGCTGTGAAGATGCTGGCCAGGTAGTCGGCGGCTTGCTTTTCACGCGGGTGGGTTGCCAGATCGATAACGGTCTCCGGTTCGCTGGGCAAAATGGGCTTGCCGCGTTCCGGTTTTGAGGCGGGCGCCGCCGGTTTTTGTTCAGCGACCACTTTGGGCGCTTCGGCCACTTTGGGCGCTTCGGCGGGTTTGGCTTCGGCCGGCTTTTCTACGCGGGGCGCTTCGGCGGCCGGGGCGGGCGCAGGCGCCGCAGCGGATTCGCTCTCTGCCTCTTCGGCGGTTACCCGCACCTTTGCCGGCGTGGTTTTAAACAGCTTCTTTACCGGCATTTCCAGTATCTCAACACTCACTTCGCTACGGCTCAGCCCCAGTTGCAAACAGCCGGCCTCGGTGGCTTCCTCCACGGTTTTCCCTGTTGCAATCACTTCACGCATTGTCATCCTCCTTCTTCACCGGTGCTTCAGCAGTTTCTTCAGCCTGCTGCTTTTCCTGCGCCATCTCGCTTTGCACAAAAGAGCCTTCCTGCCCTTCCTTGTTCAAGCGGGCGCGGCGGCGCCGGCCCGGCTTCGAGGTTTTGGGCGCGGCATCATCACCGGTCTTGTCAGCTGTGTCCTCCCCATAGTCCGCATCGTCCGGCGCCTCTTCGCCGCCAAAACCGGGCGCTTCTTCCATGGTGGCAATTACATCTTCCAGGAATTCATCTTCCATCGTCTGCTTGGGCTTCTTCTTTTTCGGCTTGGGCGGTGCAGGCTCTGCCACCGGTGCTTCGGCCGCCGCTTCCTGCTGGGGCTTGGCCGCTTCAATGGCCTTGCGCCGGGTAGAGCGGCCGGGCCCGTAGCGCTCCTCGTCCAGGGCACGGGCCAGCTCGGTGGCCTCGCGCGCCGCGTCGTCCGTGGGTTCTTCGTCGGCGTAACGCTGGGCATCCATCGCGCGGGCTTGTTCCAGGCGAATTTTGTTGATCTCCGCCTCGGTCATATCCTTGGTAATGGTCTGGCCCGTCTCGTCCTTTATGATAACCTGCTTTTTGGCTTTTTTATTCTTTTTGCGTTCTTCAATCTCGGCTTTAACCTCTTCGGCAATCTTTTTCGGGTCGTGTATCTTGCGCACAATCAATTGCTGTATGGTCATTACCACGCTGGAGGCCGTATAGTACAGCGAGAAACCGGACGGCACGCGGAAGGCGAAGAAACCAAACATCGCCGTGAAGACCACCGTCATCAAAATGCTTTGCATCTTGCTGCCCGTTTGCCCGCTGGTCAGCATAATCAGCATCTGTGAGGCCAAGCTGGTTATTACCGATAGTATGGGCATGATGAGCGTAAACCAGTTGGAAAAGTCGGGCGCCATGGAAAGGTCCATGCCCAGGAACTGGAACTGGAAGTCCAGCACCGCGTCCACACTGTCCTGGCCCATGTTCAGCGTCGAGGTGGTGCCGTCCTCGGCGGTCACCGTCACGCCCTCCACAAACAGGTCCGGGTCGGCTTTTATCTGGCCAATCAAAACCGATTCCGAGGTGTAGGCATTGGCGCGAATCTCCAGCTCGGGTTTCAGCTGCTCCACAATCACCATGCCGGCGTCCACCTCGGTGGGGGGCAACTGCACAATGTAGGTAAGCGGCGCCTGAATAAGCGCGATAACGCCGAACAGCACCACCATGTTCACAATGGCGGGCAGGCAGCCGGCGCTCATCTTCATGTTGTTCTCTTGCTGGAACTTCTGGATCTCCTGATTTTGCCGGTTGCGGTCGTTGGCCCATTTTTGCTGAATTTCTTTAATCAGGGGCTGGAAGGCCGCGTTACGGGCGGTGCTTTTCTGCTGCTTCAGCGCCAGCGGAAACATAATAAGCCGCACCAGGAAGGTGAACAGTATGATCGCCCAACCATAATTGTTCAAAAAACTGTAAAGAAAGCGTAGCACATAACCCAAAGGTACCGCCAGTATCGAAAAAAATCCCATTTCATCATCCATTCCGCCGCCCGCGCAGCCCCGGCAAATATTTGGTGTTTTATCTGGACCCAGCCTGGCGCGGGTGTGGCCAGCCGGGAGGAGAGACATTTTAAGCTATTTTCCTGCTATTTTAAAAAGAATAATAAATTAATATAAAATAACCGTGTTTCACATGCCTGTTATCCGTGGCGGCTTTCCCGCACAATGCGGCGCTGCGGGTTTTTCCACCGGCCTTTTTCGGGGGGTGGGTCGTAGCCCACCTTACCAAAGGGGTTGCAGCGCAAAACACGCCAGGTGGCCAGCAGCAGCCCCTTGCCTGCGCCGTGTACCTCCACCGCTTCCATGGCATATTCCGAGCAGGTGGGCATAAACCGGCAGTTGTTCCCCATATGGGGCGATATCCATTTTTTATACCCTTTAAAAAGGGCAATCAGCACTTTTTTCATGGCGTGGCCTGCTGGGGTTCTATGGTTTGTATGCCGGCGCGGCCCAATAGCTTGCGCAGGGTTTTGGCCAATTGCTGGCTTTTCAGGTGGGGGGTTTGCCCGCGCGCCACAAATACCAGGTCCACACCGCCCACGTTTGGCGGCAACACCTGGTATAGCGCATGGCGAATAACCCGGCGCGCGCGGTTGCGCACCACGGCCCCGCCCACCTTCTTGCTGGCGGTAATGCCCACCCGGGTATGCCCGGCGCGGTTTTTGTTCACATACACCACCACGTGGGCATGCACCTGGCTTTTGCCACGTTTATAGGTGCGCACAAAATCATTGTTGCGCACAAGGGCTTCATACTTCACAGGCTTTCACCGGCAGTGTGAAAAAAGGGCCCCCGCTTTCGCGTGGCCCCCTCACATAATTGGGCGAGGCGGCAGCGTACCGCCGGCCAGATTACGCCCGGTTTTCTAGGCATTGGTTAATTTGGCCCGGCCTTTGCGGCGCCGTGCCTTGATAACATTCTGCCCACTGCGCGTGCGCATGCGCTTACGGAAACCATGCTCCCGGCTGCGCTGCCGCTTTTTTGGCTGAAATGTCCGCTTCATTCCGTTTCCCTCCATATTCGAAACCCGCAAAGTGCGGGTGCAATAAACCGGCTGCCAAGCAGGTACGCCCGGCCGTTTTTCACGGTTACCGGCAGGGCCTGATCCTGCGAATTATAAGTATACAGTACCCTTCTCGCCCTTGTCAATAATCATTTTTGCAAAAAAACTGTCAAAATGTATTATCCGCCCATTATTTTGCTTTTAAAAAACGGCTTTTTTCGTGCCTTGCAAAGTGTTTTTTTATTGCCGCTGCCCCAAACGCAAAGCAGGGCCGCTACAGTTGCCTTAAAGCCCGTTTTATGCTACAATAAGGTATAAATAAAGCTTAGGAACGCAGGGTGGCTATCCTGCATTCTTTTTCTGTTATGGGCGCCTTCCTGTCCTTACAGGCGCTATTTTGGGGGTGTGGCCGGGTGGATTCCTTTGTTGAGATATTTTTAGCCGTTAAAAACCATTGCCGGGAGCGGGTGGCCCCTGCCACCTACGACCTTTTTTTTGCAGACCTTCTGCCGCTTTCTTACGAAAACGGCGTGGCTAGCATTGGTGTACGCTCCGAGTTTGTTCGGGGCGTACTTTCCGAGCGCTACCTTGAAATGCTGCACGAGGCCTTTCAGGCCCTGCTGGGTTTTGCGGTGGATATAGAACTGGTGCTGGAAGAAGAAAAACCCGCCGAGGCCGCGGTATTGTCGGGCGGCAGCTACGACTATACCTTTGATAATTTCATTGTGGGCCAAAACAACAAGTTTGCCCATGCCGCGGCCCTCAGCGTAGCGGCCGACCCCGCACACTCCTGGAACCCGCTGTTCATCTACGGCGCTTCGGGCCTGGGCAAAACCCACCTGCTTTTCGCCATTCAGTACGAGATTGCCAGCACCCACCCCGATTTTAAAATAAGCTATGTGGACGGCGACCGCTTCACCAACGAGATCATCACCGCCATCCAGGAAAAGAAGATGAACGAATTCCACGACAAATACCGTACGGTGGATATCCTGCTGGTGGACGACGTGCAGTTCATCGGCGGCAAGGAATCCACCCAGGAGGAATTCTTCCACACCTTCAATACACTGTATAACGCCGGCAAGCAGATTGTGCTGGCCAGCGACCGCCCCCCCCGCGAGATAAAAAGCCTGGACGACCGGCTGCGCACCCGCTTCGAGTGGGGCCTCACCGCCGACATCCAGCCCCCCGATTTCGAGACCCGGGTAGCCATCATCCGGCGCAAGGCCGCCCTGCTCAATCTTGATTTGCCCGACGATGTGGCCGACTTCATTGCCAACCGGCTGAAGAACAACATCCGCCAGCTGGAAGGCACCGTTAAAAAGCTGAACGCCTACTACCTGCTGGAGGGTATCCAGCCGGTTATTGGCGCCGCGCAGAACGCCATCAAGGATATTTTGAACGAGACCCAGCCGCTGCCGGTAACCATTGAAAAAATTACCAACGAGGTGGCCCGCACCTACAGTGTTTCGCCCGAGGATATCCGCAGCCGCAAGCGCAACGCCAATATCAGCACCGCGCGGCAGGTGGCCATGTTCTGCGTGCGGGAAATTACCGGCATCAGCATGGAGGAAATAGGCTCCCAGTTTGGCGGGCGGGACCATTCCACCGTGGTGTACGCCTGCAACACCATCTCCGCCCGCATGAAGAACGACACCCACATGCGTGAGCTTATCGAAGACATCATTAAAAACGTGCGCAATTAGCCGCCATAGTTTTCAACCATCCTTTCAACTTCCAACACCACATTTCCCACAAAACCCCCGGCCCTCTGCCCCACGCACTTTATTCCACAAAACTTCCCACCACTTTTCCTTACCCAAACATTACCCACATTTTACAAGGCTATAATCATTTTAACCGTTTTCAACCATTCCAACAGCCCCTACTACTGCTACTACTTTAAAAACAAATAACCGTTTGTTTTGCACCATTTTTATTTTTACGCCTTCTCCCACTTCAAAACCAGAAAGCGGGGCACCTTATGAAATTTACATGCAACACAAAAGCGCTGGCCTCTGCCGTAGCGGGTGTGTCCCGCGCCGTTACCGCCACCTCGGCCGTGCCGGTACTGCAGGGCATCCTCATACGTGCCGAGGGCTTCAAGCTGGAGCTGACCGGCTACGACCTGGAGATGGCCATTACCACCACACTGGAGGCCAATGTGACCGAACCGGGCGAGATTGTGCTGCCGGCCAAACTGTTGGGCGAGATGGTACGCAGCCTGCCCGCCGAGGAATTGACAGTCTCTAGCGAGGAAAGCCTGTCCACCCGCATCACGGGCGGAATTACTGAGTTTGACATCCTGGGCATGAGCGCCGCCGATTTTCCCGACCTGCCCGCCCCCGGCGCCGACCACGCCTTTGAGATAGACGCCGCCGAGCTGGCCGGCATGCTGGGCATGACGCTGTACGCTGTTTCCACCGACGATAAAAAACCCGCCCACACCGGCGCGCTGTTTTCCATCGAGCCGGGCGAGGTCACCATCGTCGCGCTGGACGGCTTCCGCCTGGCCATTACCAAACACCCGGTCATCACCGACCGCGAAATAAGCATTGTGGTGCCGGCCAAAACCGCGGCCGAGGTTTCCCGCCTGATGGGCGACGCCGGCGAAAATATACGGGTGGACGCCAACAAGCGCTATGTGGTGTTCTCGGGCGGCAACTATACCGTGATGAGCCGCCTGATAGAGGGCGAATTCCTCAACTATAAAACCGTGCTGCCCGAGGGCTTTAAAACCCGCGTGGTGGTAGACGTGCCCGCGTTTGAAGCCGCCATCGAGCGCTGCAGCGTCATCATCACCGAGCGGCTGAAAAACCCGCTGCGCGTCAGCTTTGGCGAGGTTATCGACATCCGCTGCCAAACACCGCTGGGCCGGGTGAGCGACCAGCTGCCCGCCGAGATAGAGGGCGACCACGTGGAAATAGGCTTCAACTACCGCTACCTGCTGGACGCGTTGCGCAACGCCGGGTGCGACCGTGTGGTGTTGGAGCTGTCGGGCCCGTTGTCCCCCGCCAAAATTCTGCCGGCCGAGGGTGATGACTTCCTGTTCCTGGTACTGCCCGTGCGGTTTAAAAATGACTGAGATACCCATACACACAGCGTACATCAAGCTGGATGCCTTTCTCAAGCTGGCGGCCCTGTGCCAAACCGGCGGCCAGGCCAAATGGCTGATACAATCTGGCGACGTTTTGGTGAATGGCGATGTGTGCACCCAGCGCGGCAAAAAGCTGCGGCCGGGGGACGTGGTCACTTTTAAACAAGGCGCCGCCGAACCGTTTAAAGTAACCGAAAAAAACCATTAACCGTTTATTTAATCACGCATTTATCACTATTTTCTGTTATAATTAATTGGTTTAATAAATAGTGATTCATCACACTTTATATAACATGGAGAAGGCATGAGGCTCAACACGCTCACCGTGCAAAATTGCCGCAATATAGCCGCCGCCACATTTGTGCCCCACGCCGGCCTTACGGTGATTGCCGGCGAGAATGGCCAGGGCAAAACCAACCTGCTGGAGTGTGTCTACCTGCTTACCGGCGGCAAAAGCTTCCGCGGCGCCAAGGACCAGCAGTTGGTGCGGCACGGCGAGGAAATGGCCCACATCACCGGCCACTGCCACACCGGCGGGCGCGAGAGCGCAATAGAGCTGACCATCGCCGGCGCCGCCGCACAAAAGCGGGGCCGCTTTGCCAAAGTGAACGGGGTGGACTATGGCCGCGCCACCGCCATTGCCGGTATCTTCACCGCCGTGGTGTTTGAGCCCGGGCACCTTAGCCTGATCAAAGCCGGGCCGGAGGGCCGCCGCCGTTTTCTGGACGCCGCCCTCTGCCAGCTTTACCCCGGCTACATTGGCATTTTGCGGCGGTTCACCCGGGCGCTCACCCAAAAAAACGCCCTGCTTCGGCACTACCACGCCACCCACGACGCTGACGCCCTGCTGGACGCCTTTGACACCACGCTGGCCGCCACCGGCAGCGAGATCACCCGCCGCCGGGCCCAGTACCTGGCGCAGGCAGGCCCCGCCGCCGAGCGGTATTACGAAGAACTCTCCAGCGGCGCCGAAAGCCTGGCCATCCGCTTTTCCCCCAGCGCGGCGGAGGGCGCCTTGGCCGAAAAGCTGGCCGCCGTGCGCCCCACAGACGTACGCGCCGGGTTTTCCACCGCCGGCCCCCAGCGGGAGGATTTTGACGTGGTATTGGCCGGGCAAAGTGCCCGCCAGTTTGCCAGCCAGGGCCAGCAGCGCAGCGCGGTGCTCAGCCTGAAGCTGGCCGAGGCCGCCGTGGCCGGGCAGGTAACGGGCGAGGCCCCGGTGCTGCTGCTGGACGACGTGCTCAGCGAACTGGATGAGACCCGCCAGGCCTACCTGCTGAAGCATATGAACACCGGCCAAAGCTTTGTAACCACCTGCGACGCTTCTGCTTTCAGCCGCACCGCCGGCAAGGTGGTGCAGATAAAAAATGGGCAGATAATAGAATAAATCATCATTTAATTCTAATTTAACCTATTTTTATGGGAGGGCGCTATGTACCTGCATCTGGGGCAAGACACCCTTGTGCACACCGAAGAGATCCTTGGCCTGTTCGACCTGGACACCGCCACGCTGGGCAAAAAAACACGCGAGTTTTTGGCCACGGCCGAAAACTCGGGGCGGGTGGTGAATGTATCCACCGAGCTGCCCAAAAGCTTTGTGGTGGCCGGCCGGCCCAAGGAAAGCCGCGTCTATATCAGCCAGATATCCACCGCCACGCTTAAAAAGCGGCTGGAAGCTTCGGCGCTGTGACAACCGGATGGCTGTACGGCAGCCCAGTATTTTTTATATTTACAGGGCATTATTGGTTCTGTTTAAATAACAACAAAATACCCGAATAATAGAAAACAAATCATACGCAACCTATTGATGATATACCACTTGTATATACCCACCCGAGCGAAGGGAGACAGATAACAACCATGGCAGAACCTGTACAAAACCTCAACCAAAGCAACCAGGAGTACGACGGCAGCCAGATTCAGGTGCTGGAAGGCCTGGAAGCGGTGCGCAAACGCCCCGGCATGTACATTGGCAGCACCGGCCCGCGCGGCCTGCACCACCTGGTGTACGAAATCGTGGACAACGCCATCGATGAGGCACTGGCCGGCTATTGCGACCACATCGAGGTCACCATCAAGCCCGACAACATCATGGAGGTGGTGGACAACGGCCGCGGCATCCCGGTGGGCATTCAGCCCAAGCTGGGCATTCCGGCCGTTACCGTGGTGTTCACCGTGCTGCACGCCGGCGGCAAGTTTGGCGGCGACAACAGCGGCTATAAAGTAGCCGGCGGCCTGCACGGCGTGGGTGCCAGCGTGGTGAACGCCCTTAGCGAGTGGCTTACCGTGGAGGTGCATACCGAGGGCAAGGTGCACGCCCAGCGCTTCCAGCGCGGCACCGAAGACGCCCCGCTGGCTCCGGCCGGCGACAGCGCCAGGCGCGGCACCGTGGTGCGCTGGAAGGCCGACGCCGAAATATTCGAGGAGACCGACTACGACTATGAGACCCTGCTTACCCGCCTGCGGGAGCAGGCCTTCCTCAACGCCGGCGTGCGCATCACCCTTACCGACGAACGCCCCGGGCGCGAGCAGACCATCAGCATGATGTACGAGGGCGGCATCAAAAGCTTTGTGGAGCATATCCACAAGCGCCGCAGCCTCACCGTGCTGCACGAGCCCATCGTCTACTTCATGGCGCAATCGGGCGACAGCTGCGCCGAGGTGGCCCTGCAATACAACGACAGCTACAACGAGCTGCTTTTAAGCTTCGCCAATAACATCCACACCCCCGACGGCGGCACTCACGAGCAGGGCTTTAAAACCGCCATGACGCGCGCCTTCAACGACTTTGGCCGCGCGAAAGGCTATATCAAGGACAAAGACGAAAACCTGCAGGGCAACGACGTGCGCGAGGGCATGACGGCCATCATCAGCGTGAAGCTGACCGACGCGCAGTTTGAGGGCCAGACCAAGGCCAAGCTGGGCAACACCGAGATGCGCGGCCTGGTGGAGAGCCTGGTGTACGAAAAGCTGAAGGAATACTTTGAGGAAAACCCCGCCGCCGCCAAGGCCATTTACGACAAAGCGCTGAGCGCCGCGCGCGCGCGCGAGGCCGCCAAAAAAGCGCGTGAGCTGGTGCGCCGCAAAACGGTGATGGAAAGCAACCGCATGCCCGGCAAGCTTACCGACTGCCGCGAGCGCGACCCCGCCCTGACCGAAATCTACATCGTGGAGGGCGACAGCGCGGGCGGCACGGCCAAGCAGGGGCGAGACTCCAACATACAGGCCATTCTGCCGCTGTGGGGCAAAATGCTGAACGTGGAAAAAGCCCGGCTGGATAAAGTATACGGCAACGAAAAGCTGATGCCGGTGGTCACCGCGCTGGGCTGCGGCATCGGCGACGAAATGGACCTCTCCAAGCTGCGCTACCACAAAGTGTTCATCATGTCGGACGCCGACGTGGACGGCAGCCACATCTGCACGCTGCTGCTCACCTTCTTTTTCCGCTTCATGCGGCCGCTGCTGGAGGCCGGGCACGTTTATGTGGCCCAGCCCCCGCTGTACAAGCTGCAAAAGGGTAAGGACGTACGCTACGCTTTCTCCGACGAAGAGATGGCCCGCCTGTCGCAGGAAATGGGCGAGCCGCGTATCAGCCGGTACAAGGGCCTGGGCGAAATGAACGCCGAGCAGCTGTGGGAAACCACCATGGACCCCGCCAACCGCGTGATTGTGCAAATAAGCGTGGACGACGCCGAGCTGGCCGACGAGACCTTTACCATACTGATGGGCGACAAAGTGGAGCCACGGCGCGAGTTTATAGAGACCAACGCCAAGTACGTAAAAAACCTGGACATTTAACACCGGTATTTAAAAGTATTTATTGGATAATTAAATCCGATTTATCCCGGGCGCGTTTTTAGCAGGGCCCATGGCCTCTGCCTGCGGCCACACGGCCGCCATTCGCATTAACCACCGAATTTCCCACCATTTATTTTTGGCGATAACAAGCCAAACTACGGGAAAACAAAGAGAGGGAACGGCTCATTGGAAAAGGATAGAAGAGTCCCGATGGAGGACTACCCCAACTCAACCCTGATTGTGCGGGACATAGAAAAGGAGATGAAGGACAGCTTCCTCGACTATTCCATGTCGGTCATCGTGGCCCGCGCTTTGCCCGACGTGCGCGACGGCCTGAAACCGGTGCACCGCCGTATCCTTTACACCATGCACGAGCGTGGCAACGACCCCTCGCACCCGTTCAAGAAATCGGCCGACACGGTGGGCAGCGTGCTGGGCAGCTACCACCCCCACGGCGACGCCAGCGTTTACGACGCCATGGTGCGCCTGGCGCAGGATTTCAGCATGCGGTACCCGCTGGTGGAGGGCCAGGGCAACTTTGGCAGCGTGGACGGCGACCCCCCGGCCGCCTACCGTTACACCGAGGCCCGCATGAGCCGCATGGCCGTGTCGATGATGACCGACATTGACAAGGAGACCATCGACTTTGTGCCCAACTTTGACGAAAGCAAGGTAGAGCCCAGCGTGCTGCCGGCCCGCTACCCCAACCTTTTGTGCAACGGCAGCACCGGCATTGCCGTGGGCATGGCCACCAACATCCCGCCCCACAACCTCAGCGAGGTAATCGACGGCGCGGTGGCGGTCATCGACAGCCCCGACATCGATCTGCCCGGCCTGATGGAGCACATCACCGGGCCCGACTTCCCCACCGGCGGCATCATCATGGGGCGCAGCGGCATCCGCTCGGCCTACGCCACCGGCCGGGGCAAAATTGTACTGCGGGGCCTGGCCGAAATAGAGGAGCAAAAGAACGGCCGCTTCCTCATCCTCATCACCGAGCTGCCCTACATGGTGAACAAGGCCAAGCTCCTGCAGGACATCGACCGCCTGGTGAAGGAAAAACGCATTGAGGGCATCACCGATATCAACGACGAGAGCAACCGCAAGGGCATGCGGGTGGTTATTGAGGTACGCCGCGACGCCAACCCCCAGGTAGTGCTGAACCAACTCTACCACCTTACCCAATTGCAGGACTCCATCGGCGTCATCATGCTGGCGCTGGACGACGGCCAGCCCAAGGTGATGGACCTGAAAACCATGCTGGTGCGCTATGTGGACTTCCAGGCCGAGGTCATCCGCCGGCGCACCGAGTACGACCTGAAACGCGCACGCGACCGCGCCCATATCCTGGACGGCCTGCGCCGGGCCATCGACATTGTGGATGAGGTCATCGCCACCATCCGCGGCACCAAAGGCGCGTCGGCCGAGGCCAAAAAGGCCATCATGGACACCTTCGGCTTCGACGACCCCCAGGCCACCGCCATTGTGGCCTTCCGCCTGGGCCAGCTGGCCGGGCTGGAGATTGAAAAGATTGAAAACGAATACCGGGAGCTGATGGCCAAAATAGCCGGCTGGGAAACCATTCTGGCCAGCGAAGAACGCGTGCGGGCGCTGGTGAAGGAAGAGCTGCTGGCCTTTAAAGACAAATACGGCGACGACCGCCGCACCGATATCGCCGCCGTGAGCGGCGAGGTGGATATTGAAGACCTGATCCCCGAGGAGGAGTGCGTCTTCACCCTCACCCACGCGGGGTATATCAAGCGTATGGCCACCAGCGAGTACCAAAGCCAGAAGCGGGGCGGCCGGGGCGTTACGGGGCTGTCCCATAAGGAAGAGGATTTTGTGGAGGAGCTGTTCGTCGCTTCCTCGCACGACCATATCCTCTTCATCACCGACATTGGCCGCGCCTTCCGCCTGAAGGGTTACCAGGTGGCCACCGGCAGCCGGGCCGCCAAGGGCACCAACATCGTAAACCTGCTGCAGCTGCAAACCGACGAAAAGGTAACCAATATGCTGCGGGTACCCAAGGACCGCGAGGACGGCTTTGTCACCATGGTTACCAAAAACGGGCTCATCAAGCGCAGCCCGCTGTCGGCCTACCGCAACATCCGCAAAAGCGGGCTCATCGCCATTCGGCTGGACGACGGCGACGCCCTGGCCTGGACGCGCATCACTTCCGGCCAGACGGAACTGTTGGTGGCTACCCACGGTGGCCGCGCCATCCGCATCCAGGAGAGCGACGCCCGCCCGCTGGGCCGCAACTCCCGGGGCGTGCGCGCCATTCGCATGGAAGCGGACGACTGGGTGGTGGGCGTGTCGGCCGTGCGCGAGGGCGCCACGCTGATGACCGTGAGCGAGGCCGGCAAGGGCCGCCGCACCGCCGTGGAGGAATACCGCGTGCAGCGCCGCGGCGGCAAGGGCATTTTGAACTACCGTGGCGGCGGCGTGGCCGCCGTGAAGGTGCTGCAGGAAAACGACGATATTTTGCTTATTTCACTCGAGGGTATCATCATCCGCATGCACGCGTGCGACATCAACGTGCAAAGCCGCTACGGCAGCGGCGTGCGGGTGATGCGCCTGGCCGAGGGCGACCGTGTGGTGATGATGGCCCGCGCCGAGCGCGACGACGAGGCCGAAACCGCGCTGCCCGACGCCCCCGAGGCCGAGGAAGCGCTGTCCCCCGAGGAGCTGGCCCGCCTGGAAGCCGAGGACGCCGCCGCCCAGGCCGACCCCGGCGCGGCCGACGATGACGACACCGATACCGATGACGTCGAGGCCTGATGTCGACGGGCATCGACAGGGTTTCAGCAAAAAAGCCCCCTTTTCTCGCGTGATAACGATTTACAAACGGGGTATAATGTGATAGAATCTCTTGAAATATGCGTCGGTCTTTCATGGCGGCCATTTAAAGCGGTTTATTTATCCACCTATTTTATGTCCATTTTAGTGAATAACAATGGCGCGGGTTTTCCGCCGCCGGAAAAGGGGTACTTGCATGAATACCAGCTCAAGCGTCCGTAAATTCAGGCTCGCCGCCGGCATCCTTTACCTGGTGCTCAGCGTATACCAGATGTTTTTCGACCAGGCCGTTTTGCAGGGCGCCGGTTTTGGAGACTCACCCTTCACCTGGGTATACGCCACCGCGCTTATCGCCGTGGCCGGCGCCATGGCGGTGTGGATGTTCACCGCGCCCAATAAGCCGCTGCACCCGGGCGCCCGCCGTGCGGTCATCATCGTCACCATCCTCATGGTGGTGTTCGAGCTCATCACCTACCGCGGCCAAATCAACATCATCAACTTCTCACTGCAGCAGGTGCTGCCGTCTTTGGCCGGCATGGCCCTGTGGCAGTACATCTTCCTCATCATCCGCCTGCTGCTGGCCATCATCGCCTGCTTCTTTGTGGTAAGCTGCTACGACCGTGGCAATGCCCCCAAGAGCGTGCTGCCCGACGGCAGCGTCATTGACGAAAACCGCTTCAAAAAACAGCCGCAGCCGGCCCTTTCGCCCGAACTGGACAACCCCCTGGCCGTGAAAAAGCCCGAGGAAACCCCGCCCGCCACGCCCAATATGTATAAACCCGACGACAAATAAGGCATAATGCCCATAAAAAAGCAGGCCACCCGGCCTGCTTTTTTGTTTGCGCCATGTTTCTTACCGCAGTCTATGTTCGGCTGTCGCCCCAAACATCAAAGGCAAACGGCCCCTTCCAGCGGTTCCGGTCGGCCAAATCCAGGCGGTACGTTTCACTGGGGTTTGAAGCGGGATAATAATACGCTGTAAAAAGTTCTTCCACAAAAAAATACGAAACATGGGAGACAATCATATGCTCCTCATAGGTTTCCGCAAGATAAAGCTGTGCGGCTTCAGCGGCGGCAACACACGCCGCATCTATCTGGCATGTGTTTACGTAAGCAGCAATAAAGTAAACAGATACGAGAAAAAGCAAAACAACCACTACGATGGACAGCAATTTTTTCATGGGTTTACCCCCTTGCACCGTTGCACCATATCCTGCCATCAAACAATATAGTCAAACCACTTGAAAACCGAAACGGTTTTCAAGACGGCAGGCGAAGCCTGCCGTCACACCCTGCGGGTGTGCGTTTGACTATGAACGGCAACCAAACCGCCCGAAGGGCGGTTTGGCGCGATTCTCTCGCGCGGCCTCAAAACCGTATCGGCTTTGAAGGGGTTTTAGTATAATAAGCTGGTATGGCCCCCGTGTTATTGAGGTCATGCACATCTGCCGGTATGGTTTAATACGAAAAAACAGCACATAAAATTACACGGTAAATAAATTTATTGTTTTTCGATAAAATTATCTTGCAATTCAATAATACGCCTGCTATAATGCTGGCAAAAGGCGCATTCTGCGTTCAAACCCGCCTGCTGGCGCCCCAGCAGCGGCGCAGCGGAAGCCTTTTTTGAGAAGGAACCCTCGGCTTAAGAGATGCTTAACTGGCGTTAAGCATCTCAAGAGCCGCTCAACTATCATTAACCGGCTTAAGAGCCGCTTAACTATCGCTAACCGGCTCTGGCAGAAAGGCGGCAACGCACTATGTGGAACGCACGCAGATCGCTCTTGCTTAGCAAAATATGTGTGCTGGTGTTTATGGCGGCACTGGCGGCGGCGCTTATTGCCGGGCCGTGGCTGGTCTCCTGGCTCATCGGGTTTTCGGCCAACGCGCATCAACAGCACACCCCCTGGTTTTTGGCCACCCTGTACAGCGGCGGCGTGTTTGCCGGCATTTTGCTGGTGCAGCTTTACCGCCTGCTGCATAACATTGGGCAGGGCGGGGTGTTCACAGCCAAAAATATTTCCCTGCTGCGGGGTATCTCCTGGTGCTGCTTTGCCGGCGCGTTCATCTGCCTGTTTTCGGCCATCTACTATCTGCCCTGGGGGGCGGTGGCCGTGGCCGCCGCGTTTATTGGCCTGATTGTACGCGTGGTGAAAAACGTGCTGGCCCAGGCGCTGGCCCTGAAGGAAGAAAATGACTACACCATTTAGAGCCTGTTAACATAAGCAAGCAGCCCGTCCTTTTGGCCGATTTTGCGTCTTTCTGCGTTGGGCCCAATCGCAATTCAAAAGGGTTGCGCACGCACCGTTCCTGAAATACGCTCAAATCAGCTCAAAATCCATGCACCCCCATTTATGTTAACAGGCCCTGCCCCACCAGCGCCGGCAATCAACCCCCACCCACTACAGGAGGCCCCCCATGCCCATCATTGTGAACCTGGATGTTGTGATGGCACAACGTAAAATATCTTCCGGAGAGCTGGCCGAGAAAATCGGCATCAGCCAGGCCAACCTGTCTATTTTAAAAACCGGCAAGGCCAAAGCGGTGCGCTTCTCCACGCTGGAGGCCATTTGCGAGGCGCTGGCCTGCCAGCCGGGCGATATTCTGGAATACCGCGCCCCGCCCAAGGCATAAACGCATAAAACCAGCCATAATTACCATAAATACACGATAATAGCGGATAAATCTCAAAAATATAAAATATTGGCGACAGAACGAGTATATAATAAATTATGAACAAATTGTAAATATACAAATAAAACCAGTGCAAAATAGAAACTGCGCGTAGTGCCAGCCAAGAGGAGATTGATTATGAATAACTACCAGCCGGTGGGCGAAAACCGCCCGCCCCAGTTCAATGCGCCCCAAAACGCGAATGCCCAGCCGGGCGGCTGCGCCCCCAATGCCCAGAACCCCGCGCCGCCTCAGCCGCCGGGCAACCATCAGCCGGCCAACGGCGCCCAGGCACCGGGCGTCTACCCACCACCCCCGCCGGGCGCGCGCATCCCCCACCCGCCAAACGCCATGGCTCAGGCTGCCGGGGGTTCTTCACAAGGCGGTGCGCACGGCAGTTCGGCTGCCCCAGGCCGGTCTCGCGCTACGGGGCCTTACCCGCCCCCGCCCGGGGCGCCCATTCCACAGCCGGCGGGCGGCCCGCCGCTGCAAAGCGCCTATGTCCCGGTTTATCCGGTAAAAGAGGCCCAGCCTTTTAACGGTACCCGCGCCGACGCCTGGTTTGCCATTGCCTGCTTTGTGCTGGGGTTCTTATTTATCCGCTGGGTCACGCTGCTTTTTGCGCCGGTTATCGCCGGGGGGCTGGGGGTTTCGCTGTTTACCGGTGTTTATGCCGGCACTGTGCTGGTTTACGCCAGGGTACGGCACATCCGCCCGGCTGCGGCCAGTTGGTTCTGGCTGGTCATCCTGCTGGCGGTGGGCGCCACCTATGGGCTGTGGCCCGGCGGATCCATGTTTTTCCTGCGCGCGCTGCTGCTGTTTGGCGCCGCCGTATACTGGTGCGGCAGCCTGTTTGGCGGGCTGATGGCCCACAAAAGCAGCAACTACTTTTTCTTTGATGTCATCAACCTTCTTTTCGTGGTTCCCCTGCGCAACTTCGGCCTTATTTTTAAGGGGTTGGCAAGTTTTAAGCAAGGCGAAAAGCGGAAAACTTCGGAAAACAGCGGAAAAACCAGGCTGACCTGGGTGTACGCCCTGCTGGGGCTGCTGCTGTGCATCCCGCTGCTTTTCCTGCTGCTGCCCATGCTTATTCAGGCAGACGGCGGCGTGTTTGGCCAAATGCTGGGCGGTGTGGCCCGGTGGGCGGCAAGCCTGCAAATTCTGCCAGAGCTGTGGGACGGCCTGTGGCAGCTGGTGCTGGGCTTCCCGGTGGCGCTTTACCTGTTTGGGCTCATTGCGGGGCTTTCCCACAAGCGCTATACAAACGGCATCGATAAAAAAGGCGTGGCGCGCGGCATGCTGGCCCTGCGGGTAATTCCCGGCGCCACGGTGGCCACCGTGCTGGGGGTGGTGTGCGCGCTGTATGTGGTGTTCATCGCCTGCCAGGTCCCCTACTTTTTCTCCGCCTTTGCCGGCCAGCGCCCGCCCGGCTACGAGGTATACTCCCAGCTGGCGCGCGACGGCTTTTTCGAGCTCTGCCGCATCGCCGTCATCAACCTGGGCCTGCTGGCCCTGGCCTGCGCCGTTTGCCAGAAAAAACGGCAGGACTTCACCCCCCTGCGCTGGCTGTCCATCGCCCTCAGCGCGCTCACGCTGCTGCTTATCGCCACGGCGTTCAGCAAGATGGCGCTTTACATCGGGGCCTACGGCCTCACCGCGCGGCGGGTGATGGTCTGCGTGTTCCTGGTATTCCTGGCGCTGGTGTGCGGGGCGGTCATCCTGCTGCAGTTCAAGGCGTTTTCCATTGTGCGGTTTGCGCTGGTGGCCGGCGCGGCGCTGGTGTGCCTGCTGTGCCTTACCAACCCCGACGGCGCCGTGGCCCGCTACAACGCAGGCCGCTACCTGGACGGCAGCCTGCCCGGCTTTGATACCACGCTGGTGGCGAGCGCCACCTACCGCGGCGGCGCGGAAGCCTTTGAGGCCGGCCGCCTGGTGATGGAAAACACCACCGATTCGGCCCTGAGAAGCGAGCTGTATCAGATTTTGTTCAGCGAGCAGCGCACCGCCCGCGAGACCGCCGGCACCATAAACGACACCCTGGCCAACCAGCGCATTCGGGCCATGGAGGTGAGCAGTGCGGAATACCGGTACAACCGGTATAAAAAATAGCCGGCAAAACAAATAGCTTTGGAATAATACAAAGAGCACCCATGCTGCCGGGTGCTCTTTTAAATGCGATTTTATTGCGTTTTCTTTTTGAATAAATCCCCAATTTCGCAGTCAAAGGCTTTCATCAGCTTTTCCAAAGTATCCAGCCGCACGGCCCGCGCCGTATTATCAGCCAGGTTATCAATGACCGGATAAGATGTGTGTAATTCCTTAACCAGCCAATACCTAGACTTATTTTGCTCTTTCAATAATTCGTCAATTCTAAACTCTAACATGCTGCATCACCATAGTCAGTGTACTCTAGAATTAAGCAAAAGATAATCATAGTATTTTATAATTATAGTTTACTATAACTATAGAGTACTTGACAGATAACGCTTAGTCGCGCTATCATTGGGAAAGACAACCAAACACCATCTACAGATTAAAGGGGGGAAATGCCATGCCGCTGAACAAGGCGCAGATGGATTTCATCATTGCCGAGCATAAAGACCGCATTGAAAGCGAACTGGAATTATCGTCACACCGGTGCAGTGCATTACAGCGCATACAGGACGCCTTTGAAAAAACCCTGCAGCAATACGACGGCATGATGGCCGGAGAGGACAAAATGCAGCTGGAGAAATTCTACGGCCTGCAAAATGACCTCTTGGCCCATAAAGCTTACCATGCCTATTGTATGGGCTATGAGGATGGCTTTAAAGAAGCCAAAACCGAAGAAAAAACCCGATAAAAAATCGCGGGCCAAAAAACCCGCGATTTTTTATGATTGAAAAAGATGTTTTAATGGCACGCAAACACCCGCGGTTCTGCTAAACTGGCAGCTGCCCCGTCACCTTCAGCAGCTGCGCCCGCAGCAGCCCCGCCACCGTCTTGGCGTCGGTGATGCGGCCGTCCAGCACCATCTCCACCGCCTCGTCCAGGCCCAGCCAAAACACATCCACAAACTCGTCCTCGTCCAGGTTGCGGGGCACGGTGTGCAGGCCGGTGGCCAGGTAGTTGTACAGCACCTCGGTGCAGTAGGCGGGCGTGGGTATCACGCCGCCAAAGGGCACCACGCTGTCGGCTTTAAGGCCCGCCTCCTCGGCCAGCTCGCGTATGGCCGTTTCGCGGGGGTCTTCCCCCGGCTCCAGCTTGCCGGCGGGCAGCTCTATCAGCTCCTGCTTTGCCGCATAGCGGTACTGCCGCACCAGGGCCACCTCGCCACGGTCGTTCAGCGCCACCACGGCAGCGCCGCCCGTGTGGTGCACCACCTCGCGCGTCACCGGCTTGCCGTTTTCCAGCAGCACCTCGTCTTTGGTTATGGTAAAAATATGGCCTTTATAAATCTCGGTGCTGGCTGTCTGCCGTTCCATATGCTCCGCCATCGCAGGGCCTCCCATGCATTTATCCCGCATTTATTGCGGGTTTATTTAATTGGTAAAAATATACGCTTAAAATCAAATTTAATTCGCCTAAAAACCCCGCAATATTTATGCAGGCACCAAAAATTCGATAACAATCAATAGCATTTACGGCAAATACCCGACTATACTTTGCGCATAAATACATGCGCCTTATACAATAAAGAGGTATCGGCCTATACGCTTTACCACACCAAAAGCCTAGCTCAAAAGCCGGCCATGCGCAAAGCCGCCCCATGCCATCTTTCCATTTTAGGCGCGGCTGTGTAAAAAGTCAATTGCATGGCCAGCCCCGGCGGCAAATGGCGCAGTGCGGTAAAAACCGGGCGTATTTGCGGGTTTTTGCTTGCACTTGCACAGTGGCAATGTTAAAATAACTTCAAACGCGCTTTTAGAGGGGTGCCGATGCGATAAAGTGACCCTATTGTTCCGGTGCAACAGCGCAAGCGGAAGCCCAAAGCGCTTCCGCAGGCAGAACGGGGCGTCGCCGCATGCGCGGCGGCGTATGGTGTTTTTAAGCTTGTTCAAAAAGTGCGAAACACCGGCAGAGTATTGAGAACAAAGCATCATCAAACGCGACAGGAGGACAAACACATGCCCAGAGCCAAACAAACCATGGACGGCAACACAGCGGCGGCCCACGCCAGCTATGCCTTTACCGAAGTTGCCGCCATCTACCCCATCACGCCGTCGTCCCCCATGGCCGAAATCACCGACACCTGGTCGGCGCAGGGCCTGAAAAACATCTTTGGCGACGAAGTGAGCGTTATCGAGCTGCAAAGCGAGGCCGGCGCGGCCGGCGCGGTGCACGGGTCCTTGAACGCCGGCGCCCTCACCACCACCTACACCGCCAGCCAGGGCCTGCTGCTCATGATTCCCAACATGTACAAAATGGCGGGCGAGCTGCTGCCGGCCGTCATCAACTGCACGGCCCGCTCGGTGGCCACCCACGCACTCTCCATTTTTGGCGACCATTCCGATATTTACGCCTGCCGCCAAACCGGCTTTGCCATGCTGGCCGAAAGTAACCCCCAGGAAGTGATGGACCTTACCCCCGTGGCCCACCTGGCCTCCCTCAAAAGCCGGGTGCCCTTCCTCAACTTCTTCGACGGCTTCCGCACCAGCCACGAGATCCAAAAAATCGAAACCTGGGACTACGACGAGCTGGCCGGCATGATCGACCAAGAGGCCTTGGCCGGCTTTCGCGCCCGCGCGCTGAACCCCCAGCACCCCACCATGCGCGGCAGCCACCAGAACCCCGACATCTTCTTCCAGAACCGCGAGGCCGCCAACCAGTACTACGCCGCCGTGCCCGGCATTGTGGAGCACTACATGGGCGAGGTGAACAAAAAGCTGGGCACCAGCTACGGCCTGTTCAACTACTACGGCGCACCCGACGCCGACCGTGTCATCGTGGCCATGGGCTCCATCTGCGACGTGGCCGAGGAAGTCATCGACTACCTGATGGCCGCCGGCGAAAAGGTGGGCCTGGTCAAGGTGCGGCTCTACCGCCCCTTCTGCGCCGATAAGCTCATCGAAGCCCTGCCCAAAACCGTGAAGAACATCGCCGTGCTGGACCGCACCAAGGAGCCCGGCGCCCTGGGCGAGCCGCTTTACATCGACGTGCTGGCCGCGCTGGCCGGCAAGGTGGACGCCACCGTGGTGGGCGGCCGCTACGGCCTGAGCAGCAAGGATACCCAGCCCCAGCAGATTTTCGCCGTGTACGAGAACCTGGCCGCGGCGCAGCCCAAAAACAATTTCACCATCGGCATCAACGACGATGTGACCCACCTCAGCCTGCCCCTGCGCGACGACTGCGCCGACACCACCCCGGCCGGCACCGTCAGCTGCAAGTTCTTTGGCCTGGGCGGCGACGGCACCGTGGGCGCCAACAAGAACAGCATCAAGATCATCGGCGACCACACCGACAAATACGTGCAGGCCTACTTCCAGTACGACAGCAAAAAAACCGGCGGTGTCACCATCAGCCACCTGCGCTTTGGCGACAAGCCCATCAAGGCCCCCTACTACGTGAAAAAGGCCGACTTCGTGGCCTGCCACACCCCGGCCTACATCATCAAGGGCTTGCAAATGGTGCGCGACGTGAAGCCCGGCGGCAAGTTTTTGGTGAGCGCCCAGTGGACACCCGAGGAGCTGGCCGGCCACCTCTCCGGCGAGGCCAAGCGTTACATCGCCGAAAACAATGTGGAGGTCTACCTCGTCAACGCCATCGACATCGCCCGCGACATCGGCATGGGCAAGCGCACCAACACCATTTTGCAAAGCGCCTTCTTCAAGCTGTCGGGCGTTATCCCCATTGACGACGCCGTGAAATACATGAAGGACGCTGCCTACAAGAGCTACGCCGCCAAGGGCGACGCCATTGTGCAGAGCAACTACAAGGCCATCGACGCCGGCGTGGACGCCATCGTCAAGCTGGACATTCCCGCCGACTGGAAGGACGCGCCCCTCAAGGCCAGGCACGAGAGCCCCGAGGCTGCCCGCGCCCGGCTGAAACGCAAGACCGAGAAGCTCATCACCATCGAGCACGGCGTGCACGAGGACCTGAAAGCCGCCGCCCAGAAATGGCTGGACACCTATGACGACGCCGTGGCCAACGCCGAAGCCACCGCGGCCTACATCGCCGAGATGGACGCGTGCATCGCCGATGTGGACTATTCCATCAACATTGTGGAAAACGTGATGCCCAAGGAGTACCAGGAAAAGTACTACCCCGGCGTGCCGGAGCGCCTGTACAAGGCCAAGGCGGCGGGCATTACCCTGTGCCAGTGCGACGGCTGCCTGCTGGCCGACGAAATTCGCAGCGAGAAGCACTATCTGGAAAAGCGTGTGAGCCCCGAGGCCATGCGCGCGCAGCTGAAAGCCAAAACCGAGAAGCTCATCAGCATTGAGCACGGCGTGCACGAGGACCTGAAGGCCGCCGCCCAGAAATGGCTGGACACCTACGACGACGAAGCGGCCAACGCCGAAGCCACCGCGGCCTACATTGCCGAAATGGACGCGTGCATCGCCGACGTGGACTATTCCCTGCACATCGCACAGGATGTAATGCCCAAGGAGTACCGCGAGGCCCACTACCCGGGCGTGCTGGAGCGCCTGCTGGCAGCCAAGGAAAAGGGCATCACCCTGTGCCAGTGCGACGGCTGCCTGCTGGCCAACGATATCCGCAGCCGGAAGGGCTACCTGGCCAAGCGGGCAGACGCCGAGGCCGTGCGCGCAGAGCTGAAAGCCAAAACCGAGAAATTGATGCAGATGGAGCACGGCGTGCACGATGACCTGAAGGCCGTTGCCCAACAGTGGCTGGACACCTATGACGACGCTGCGGCCAACGCCGAAGCCACCGAGGCGTATATCGCCGAGATGGACGAATGCATCGCCCCCATCGACTATTCAATCAACATTGCCGAAAATGTGATGACCAAAGAATACCGCGACGAGCATTATCCCGGTGTTTACGAGGCGCTGCTGGACGCCAAAGCTGCCGGCAAAACCATTTGCCAGTGCGGTGGCTGCCTGCTGGCCGATGAAATCCGCAGCCAGAAGGCGTACCTGGCAAAGCCTGGTGCGGGTGGCAGCGCCAAGCTGGAGACCATGGTGCACACCATCATGGAGCCGGTGAACCTGAACTACGGCGACGACGTGCCGGTGAGCGCCTTTATTGAGCACGCCGACGGCACCTTCCAGCAGGGCGCCGCCGCCTACGAAAAACGTGGCGTGGCCGTGGACGTGCCCGAGTGGCAGGCCGACAAGTGCATCCAGTGCAACCAGTGCGCCTATGTGTGCCCGCACGCCACCATCCGCCCCTTCGCGCTGGATGCGGCCGACATGGCGGGAGCGCCGGGGGCCCTCAAACACGCCACCATGAAGGGCAAGGACGTGGACCAGTACCAGTTCACCCAGGCCATCAGCCCGCTGGACTGCATGGGCTGCGGCGTGTGCGCCCAGGTGTGCCCCGCCCCCGGCAAAGCGCTGGAGATGAAGGGCCAGGAAAGCCAGCTGCCCCAGCAGGAAGTGTTTGACTGGTGCGTGGCCAACGTTTCCAAGAAGGACGGCATGATGAGCGAGACCAGCGTGAAGGGCAGCCAGTTCAACCAGCCCCTGCTGGAGTTCAGCGGCAGCTGCGCCGGCTGCGCCGAAACCGCCTACGCCCGCCTGGTTACCCAGCTGTATGGCGAGCGGATGTATATCAGCAACGCCACCGGCTGCTCGTCCATCTGGGGCGGCCCCGCGGCCACCAGCCCCTATACCATCAGTAAGCGCAATGGCCAGGGCCCCGCCTGGGCCAACAGCCTGTTTGAGGACAACGCCGAGAACGGCTACGGCATGTACCTGGGCCAAAAGGCCATTCGCGCCCGCCTGAAGCGCCTGACGGAAAAGATGCTGGCCGCCGACACCACGCCCCCGCTGCGGGAGGCCGCGCAAAAATGGCTGGACACCTTCGATGACGGCAAGGCCAACGAAACCGCCACGGCCGCCTATATCGCGCAGCTGCAGGACGGCGTGATGAGCGTGGACGAGGGTCTGGAGTATGTCCACTCCGATTTTGCCAAAAACAAGTTTGGTGAGCGCATTGGCAAGGTGGAGGACTATTTCAAAAACCTGAAGGAAAAAGGCGTGAAAAACTGCGTGTGCGAGGCCTGCGCCACCGCCGAGCAGATTTTGGCCGAGAAGGATTACCTCTCCAAGAAAAGCGTGTGGATCTTCGGCGGCGACGGCTGGGCCTACGACATTGGCTACGGCGGGCTGGACCACGTGCTGGCCAGCGGCGAAGACGTAAACGTCTTTGTGTTTGACACCGAGGTGTACTCGAACACCGGCGGCCAGGCCAGCAAGGCCAGCCAAACCGGCCAGGTGGCGCAGTTTGCCGCCGCCGGCAAGAACATTGGCAAAAAAAGCCTGGCCGAGATGGCCATGGCCTACGGCTATGTGTACGTGGCCCAAATTGCCATGGGCGCCGACCAAAACCAGACCATCAAGGCCATTGCCGAGGCCGAGAGCTACCACGGCCCCTCCCTCATCATCGGCTACGCGCCCTGCGAGATGCACGGCATCAAGGGCGGCATGGTAAACTGCCAGAGCGAGATGAAAAAGGCTGTGCAGGCCGGCTACTGGTTCAACTTCCGGTTCGACCCCAGCAAAAAAGCCGAGGGCAAAAACCCCTTCACGCTGGACAGCAAGGAGCCCACCGGCGACTACCTGGAGTTTATTGGAAACGAAACCCGCTACAGCAGCCTGAAGCTGAGCTTCCCCGACCGCGCCGACAAGCTGTTTAGCGAAGCGGCAGACCAAAGCAAAGACCGCTACGCCTACCTGCAGCGCCTGGGCGCTTTGTACGAGCCCAAATAAGCCAAACGGCATAAATAAAAACATGGGGCAGCCTTTTAAGGCTGCCCCATGTTTTGGGCCTTACACCACCAGCTCAACCCGAAAGCTGGTATAAATCACCGGGAAATCCATAAAATGGTTTTCATCTATATAATCTTGCGCTACCTGTTCCGCCACAGCTTCAAGCGGGCCAAACCAGGTTTTTTTCTCATGATCTTCCATACTGTACGCATACCCGCCAAAATAAATGTATTCCCCCGAACAGAACACATTCTCCGCTGCCTCAATAATCTCATAAATCACTTCCGTGTCCGTTGTAAAACACTGGTTTTCTTCATCAAACAAAAACTCTCCTACCGGCCGCTCCCCGGCAATCAGCAGCTCCAGTTCATCCTTACTTGGCATAGTCACCTCAATTAAAAGCTATTTATTAACTATTTGTTTTAATTTATGTAAAGGGCATTTAAAACCAAATAATAAACAATATTCCCCGCCTTACGCAAAGCGGGGAATATATATAAAATACAAAGTATTAATCCACCGGCACAATCCAGCCCTTTTCGTCCGGCAGGGTGCCCCACTGTATGCCCGTGAGCGTGGCGTACAGCCGGGCGGTCACTTCGCCAATTTCGCCTTTATGGATGATAACACTTTTGTCCTTGTAGCGCAGCTCGCCCACCGGGCTTATCACCGCGGCCGTGCCGGTGCCGAACACCTCCTCCAGCCGGCCGTCATCGGCGGCGGCCATCAGGCTGTCTATGGCCAGGGCTTCTTCCTTCACCGGGTAGCCCCAGTCGGCCAGCAGCTCCATGCAGCTGGCGCGGGTAATGCCGGGCAGCACGGTGCCGCCGGCCGGCGCGGTGTAAATGGTGCCGTCCACCTTGAAGAAGCAGTTCATGCTGCCCACTTCCTCCACGTACTTGCGGTGCACGGCATCCAGCCACAGCACCTGGCTATAGCCCAGCTGCTGGGCCTTCACCTGGCCGGCCAGGCTTACGGCGTAGTTGCCGCCCGCCTTGGTAAAGCCGGTGCCGCCGGGCGCGGCGCGGGTCAGCTCATCCTCCACATATATCTTAATGGGATCCAGCCCTTCCGCGTAGTAGGGGCCCACAGGCGAGCAGATAATAAAAAACAGGTAGCTGTTGCTGGGCTTCACGCCCAGGTGCGGCTCGGTGGCAATGGTGGTGGGGCGTATGTACAGGCTGGTGTCGGGGCTGTGGGGCACCCAGCTGCGCTCCAGCGCCACCAGCTGCTTCACGGCGTCCACAAAGTCTTCCTCGGGAATTTCCGGGATGCACAGCCGCCGGTGGGTGCTGTTCATCCGCCGGGCGTTGCGCTCGGGGCGAAACAGCTGCACGCCGCCCTTCGGGGTGCGGTAGGCCTTCATGCCCTCAAAGCATTCCTGCGCGTAGTGAAATACCATCGCGGCGGGGTCCAGCGTGAACGGGGCATAGGGTACAATCTGTGCGTCGTGCCAGCCCTGGCCCTCGTCGTAGGGCATAATGAACATATGGTCGGTGTAATACTGGCCAAAGCCAAGGTGGGCGTCGTCCACTTTGTCCTTCAGCGTTTCGGCCTTGGTAATGCGGATATCCATATTCCAGTCCCCCTCCAAGATGCATTGTACCTACCATTGTAAATCCCATGGGGCGGTATTTCAAGTGGCAATTTTTTTGCCCGCAGGCCGTGCCGCATAAAATGATTTTTAAACATTTTTTAAACTTTTATAATTATTTATCCAAGCCGGCGCCTGTGGCACCATTGGTTTGCCCCCCTGTATAAAAATTGGTATAATAAACCCAAAGAATTGCCGCAACACCATAAACGGGGGGCCATGATGATAAAAGGCATTTTGTTCGATATGGACGGCGTACTGTTTGACACCGAGCGCCTGGCGCTGCAGGCCGACGACGCCGTGGCCGCCGAGATGGGCTACACTTTAAGCGACACACTGAAAAACAGCCTGATGGGCCTGGGCGAGGCCGAGGTGCGCCGCCTGTTTTACGAGGAGCTGGGCCCCGACTTTGATTATGATACCTTTCTCCGGCGGGTGCTGGAGACGATCATGCACTGGATAGAAACCCGCGGCCTGCCCAAAAAGCCGGGGGTGGACGCCTTGCTGGCCTGGGCCAGGGCGCAGGGCTATCAGCTGGCGGTGGCGTCCTCCACCCGGGCGCCCATGGTGCACAAGCTTCTGGCCCGCGCCGGCATCGACGGCTACTTCAGCGCGGTGGTGGGGGGCGATATGGTGCCCGACGCCAAGCCCGCGCCCGACATCTTCCTGGCGGCGGCCAAGGCGCTGAACCTGGCCCCCGGCCAATGCCTGGCCGTGGAGGACAGCCACCACGGGGTGTGCAGCGCGGCGGCGGCCGGCTGCGTCACCGTTATGGTGCCCGACATTCTGGCCCCCACCCCCGAGATAGAAAGCATGTGCGCCGCCGTGCATGCCAGCCTGGAGGATATCCCCGCATTTTTGGCGGATTATTCGGGCGATTAAACCACATTTAATTATACGGCTGTTTAACAATAATATTCGCCCAATCTTTTTTGGCATGCACACACAACAACCCACCCCGGAGGTCACCCTATGAAGCTGGGCTGGACACCCCGCACCTTCCTCGTCGACACCCTTTACTACATTGGCGGCAGCGTGCTGTACGCGCTGGGGCTGTATACCTTTGCCCTCAGCGCCCAGTTCGCCCCCGGCGGGGTGTCGGGCATCTCCATCATCCTCAACCACTACACCGGCTGGCCCATCGGCGTGCTGTCGCTGCTGCTCAACGTGCCGCTGGTCATCATTTGCGTGCGGGTCATCGGCATCCCGTTCACGGTGCGCAGTATCTGGACCATGCTCATCAGCGCCTTTTTCCTCGACATCATCTTCCCACGCTTCCCCACCTACCAGGGCAACCCGCTATTGGCCGCCATGTTCACCGGTGTGCTTATGGGCGCGGGCCTCGCGGTCATCTACATGCGGGGCTCCTCCACCGGCGGGGCCGATTTCATCACCATGAGCATCAAGAAAAAGCACCCCCACTTCTCCATGGGCCAGCTCAACCTGGCGCTGGACGCCGTGGTCATCCTGGCCGGCGGGCTGGTATTTGGCGCGGTGGACGCCGTGCTCTACGGCATTGTGGCCACCTTTGCCGCCACCCTTATGATGGACCGCCTGCTCTACGGCGCGGGCAGCAGCAAAATGGCCATCATCATCACCAGCCACGGCGCCGCCATCGCCCAGGCCATCAGCGACGTGGTGGGCCGGGGCGCCACCCAGATGAAAGCCACCGGCACCTACACCGGCGAGCACCGCGACATGCTATTGTGCGTGTGCGCCAAAAACGAGATATACAAGGTGCGCAGAGCCGCCCGCGCCATAGACCCCGACTCCCTCATTATGATAAGCGAGGTGAGCGAGGTGCTGGGCGAGGGCTTTACGCCGCACCCGCTGCCCGGCCACGAGGACCCCGCCCACGAGGCGCGGAAGGATAAAGAGAGGAAAACCAAGCCATAAAGCGGAAAATGCGCGGGCCGGCCACGCAAACACCCCCACCGCCAATTTGCTGCAAACAAGGCCATAATGTGCTGCCATGGCCTGGAAAAACAGGAAAAACAAAGCCATAAACGGGAAAACCGCCCCATTTCCGGTGCAAGTAGCCGGTGGAGGCGGTTTTTTGCCGCAAAAAATACTTTAATAATCTTCAAATAATAGCGTAAAAACAGGTTTCCGGCAGCCAAAGCCCTGTTCAGGCTTTGCGCCGCCAGGTGGAGGGCGCGAACAAAATCAAAATGGGAAAAATCTCCAGCCGGCCCACCAGCATATATAGCGTCAGCACCACTTTGGAAAGCCCCGAGTAAATGCTGTAGTTGGCGCTGGGCCCCACCAGCCCCAGCCCGGGGCCAATGTTGTTCAGGCACGAGGCCACGGCCGAAATGTTGGTCTCCAGGGTGTGGCCGTCCAGCGCCACCACGGCAAAGCCCAGCAGCGTCAGCCCGCAATAGATCACCAGATACTGGTGGGTGCGCTTCACCACGGCGTCGTCCAGCGGGCGGCCGTTTATGTGCACGGCCTTCACGCTGCGGGGGTGCAGCATGCGGCGCACGCCGGCCCGCGCGCTTTTCCATAAAATAAGCAGCCGCGCCGTTTTAATGCCGCCGCCGGTGGACCCCGCCATTGAGCCGGCAAACATCAATATCAGCAATATGGCGCGGCTGAACTCCGGCCACAGGTCAAAGTCGATGGTGGCGAAGCCGGTGGTGGTCATCACCGAGCTTACCGTGAAGGCACTGTGGTGCAGCGCCTCGCCAAACGGCAGCTGGCCCGACGTAAGCACCGACAGCATGATGAGCACGATGCTGCCCAGCATGATGCCCACATACAGGCGCAGTTCCTCATCCTTCAGCGCCCCGCGCCACTGCTTGCGCACCAGCAGGTAATACAGCGTGAAGTTCACGCCAAACAGCGCCATAAAAACAGTGGTAACCGTTTGCAGGTAGGGCGAATAGCCCGCCATGCTGCTGTTTTTAATGCCAAACCCACCCGTGCCCGCCGTGCCAAACATGGTGCAAAGCGCGTCAAACAGCGGCATGCCCCCCGCCAGCAGAAACACCAGGTTGACCACCGACAGCGCCAGGTACACCCCCAGCAGCAGCTGCACCGACTGCCGCATGCGCGGGGCCAGCTTGCCCACCTGCGGCCCCGGGCTTTCGGCGCGCAGCAGGTGCAGGGTAAACCCGCCGCCATTTTGGTTGCGCACCAGCGCCAGAATAAACACCAGAACGCCAATACCGCCCATCCAGTGGGTGAAGCTGCGCCAGAACAGCAGCCCCCGGCTCATGGCCTCCACATTGCTTAAAATGGAGGCGCCTGTGGTGGTAAAACCAGACGCCGCCTCAAAAAACGCGTCGATATAATTGGGGATCTCCCCGCTAAGGAAAAACGGCAGGGCGCCCAGCAGGCTCACCAATATCCAGCCGGCGCCGGCCACCACCAGGCTTTCACGGGCGTACAGCACCTGTTTTTCCTGCCGCGCGCGCCCCAAAAGAAACAGCAGCAGCCCCAAAAGCGCGCAAATGGCCGCCGTAGCCAGCAGCGCCAGCACCCCATGGGTTTCGCCGTGGCCCAGCGCCACCGCGGCCGACGGCAGTATCAGCACCGCCTCCACCCACAAAAGCAGGCCCAGGTATTTTGATGTTACACGGTAGTTGATAAAAGCACCTCCCGGCCGAAGCCGCTCAGGTTTTGCGCCGCCAGGTAGACGGCGTGAATAAAATCAAAATGGGGAAAATCTCCAAACGGCCCACCAGCATCATGATGGCCAGTATGAACTTGGAGAAAACCGAAAAATCGCCAAAATGGGAGACAGAGCTTACCAGCCCGAACCCGGGGCCCACGTTGTTGATGCAGGCCATCACCGCCGAAAGGTTTATCTCCAGCGCCTGGCCGTCCACGGCTATCAGCAGCGACGCCACCATAATGAACGCGCAGTAGAGAAAAAAGAACATCTGGGTGCGGCCCACAACCTCGTCGCTCAGCGGCTTGCCGTTCAGGTGCACCTTTTTCACGCTGCGGGGGTGCAGCAGGCGGTGCAGCCCGGCCTTCAGGCTGCGGAACAAAATCAGCACGCGGGAAAGCTTCAGCCCGCTGGCCGTGCTGCCGCCCATCGCCCCCACAATCATCAGCAGAAATAGCAGCGAGCGCGCCAGCGCCGGCCAGTGGGCATAATCGCCAATAAACATGCCCGTGCTGGTAATGACCGAGCTGACCATAAAAGAAGCATTATGCAGGCTGTCGCCCACCCCGCCCAGGCCCGCCACCAGCAGCGCGCCGGTGATGACGGCGATGGACCCCGCCACCACGGCCGCGTACAGGCGCAGCTCCTCGTCCTTCAGCACGCTGCGCCACTCTTTTCGCAGCAGCAGGGGGTATAAAATAAAGTTCACGCCAAACAGCAGCATAAAAATGGTGCACACCGTTTGCAGGTAGGAAGAATAGCTGGCCATGCTGTCGTTCAGCACGCCAAAGCCGCCGGTGCCGGCCACGCCAAACATGGTGCAAAAGGCCTCGTAGGTGGGCATGCCGCCGGCCAGCAGCAGCCCCAGGCATATGGCTGAAAGACTGATGTACACGATATAAATATAATGCACGCTGCGGCGGGTTTTGGGCGCCAGCTTGCCCATGCGCGGGCCCGGGCTTTCGGCCCGCAGCAGGTGCATGCCAAACCCCCCGTTTTTAGAGCCCATCAGCGCCACCACAAAGGCCAGCACGCCTATGCCGCCCAGCCACTGGATAAAGTTGCGCCAAAACAGCATCGAGCGGCTCCACAGCTCGATATCGGACAACGCGAAGGTGCCGGTGGTGGTGAATCCGGCTACGGACTCAAAAAAGGCGTCGATGTAGCTGGGAATCTCGCCGCTCATCACAAAGGGCAGGGCGCCCAGCAGGCTTACCAGTATCCAGCCGGCGCCGGCCACCACAAAGGCCTCGCGGGCGTATACGCCGGGCTAGGGCTTGCGGCACAGCAGCACCAGCCCACCGCCCACCGCCCCGCAAATAATGGCGGTGGCCAAAAACGACAGCGCCTCCGGCACCTCCCCATAGCCCAGCGCCACAAACAGCGGCGGCAACAAAAAAACCGCCTCGGCGCTTATCAAAAAGCCGAGGAACTTGCCGGCGGACTTTAAATTCAATGTGCTTACACCTCACAGCGGGGGGCAGACTGAATCACATTTAAAAGCATACCGCTTTAAACCAGACAGATACCACCCGCCCGCCGCGTACCCACGCGGTGATTCGTATGCATGGCACCCGGGCACACCCAGGGGCGTGCCCGGCGGCGAATGCCACGTGTTTAAATTATTATGCTGGGTATAAAAGGAAACAGGGCCGCAGCCGCCGGGCCCGCTGCCGTTTGGCAGGCCCGGCCACGCCGTCAGGCCAGAATATCGTCTAGGGTATAAATGCGGCGGTCGGCCGCCGTAACCACCACCACCGAGTCGCCGTCACGGATGACCGAGTCGCCCCTGGGAATGATGGTCTTCATGCCGCGGGAGATGCCGGCAATCAGGATGCCGGGCTTCAGCTCCAGCGTGGTCAGCGGGATATCCAGCACCCGGGAGTTTTGGTCGGCCTCAAACTCCAGCGCCTCGGCCTTGCCGCCGGCAATCTGGTGCAGGGTAATCATGGCGCTGCCCACCGAGTTGTCCAGCGCGCGCACATAGCGCACAATCTCCTCGGCTATGGTTATCTTGGGGCTCACCACGGTATCAATGCCCATTTTGTTGAACATCACCGTGTACTGGCTGCGGTTGCATTTGGTAATGGTGGTTTGCATGCCCATGTTGCGCGCGAACATGGACAATACAATGTTCTCCTCGTCAATGCCCGTAAGGGCCACCAGCGCGTCGCTGCGCTCCACCCCTTCGGCCAGCAGCACCTCCTGCGCGGTGCCGTCGCCCTCCACAATGTCGGCGGCGGGCAGTACCTCGCTCAGGTAATGGCAGCGCTCGGGGTTCACCTCAATAATCTTCACCCCCATGCCGCTGCGCAGCAGCAGCCGGGCCAGGTACAGCGCCAGGCGGCTGCCGCCCACCAGCGTTACCTGGGTGGTTTTGCGGGTAACAATGCCCAGGTTTTTCAAAAGGGCGGTCAGGTCCTCCACCGCGGCCGTTACAAAAATATCGTCCCCCTGCTGCAGCACAAAGCTGCCGTTGGGTATAATCACCTGGCCGTCGCGGTCTACCGCGCACACCAGCACCTGCACGCGGGCGGCGCTGTACAGGTTAAACAGCGGCACGCCCGCCAAGGGCGAGCCCTCCCGCACCTTCAGCTTGACGATCTCCATCTTGCCCTTGGCAAACTGCTCGCGCGCCAGCAGCGAGGGGAACTGCAGCAGCCGGAAAATCTCCCGCGCGCAGGCCTCCTCGGGGTTAATGGCAAAGGTCAGGCCCATTTCGTCCCGCAAAAGGGCCAGGTCGGCGGCGTATTCGGGGTTGCGCACCCGGGCAATGGTTTGCTGGCAGCCCAGCTTTTTGGCTATCAGGCAGCTCAGCAGGTTCACCTCGTCGCTGTCGGTAGCGGCAATCAGCAGCTCGGCGGTGTCGGCCGCGGCCTCCAGCAGCACCGTGCGCGAGGCCCCGTGCCCCTGCACGGCCATGGCGTCGCAGGCCTCCTGGGTGCGCTCCAGCACCTTGGGGTCAGAGTCCACCACCGTCACGCTGTGTTCTTCGTCTATCAGCATCTGGGTCAGGGCAAAACCCACCTTGCCGTCACCCACAATCACGATCTGCATGCCATTATCCTCCGTTAAAGCCGCCTTATAAAATAAAGGTGAAACAGGCGTCCGTCTATAACATGTCTATAATGCCCCCGGGCAGCGCGTTTGTCAAGCCATGCTTGACGAAGGCCGCCCAGCTGCTGCCCGGCCCGCAAGCGGTACTGGAAAAGCGGCCGCAGGTATGCTATAGTTTGGGGCGTAAACCCTACACGGATAACGGGAAAAGGGATAAAGTGCCCACGCGGGCACACAAAGAGGAGGAACCCCCCATGAAAAAGCCCCTGACTGCCCTGCTGGCCGCCGGCCTGGCTACCGCGCTGCTGCTGGCCGCCTGCGGCCAAACGCCCGCGTCGTCATCCGCGCCGCCGGCCCCGGCCCCGGCGCCCAGCTCCCAATCGCTGGTGGATATCGGGGATGACCCCGTGCCCGGCCCCACCTCGCTGCCCGACTTCAGTGAGCCGACCGTGCCCGACACCGTGGGCCTGCATGTGGAGATGCAGGCGCAGTACGCCGATGGCCGCAACCTGATCGAAGTGCCCTATATCGCGCTGGCCGACGGCGCCAGCAACCCCGAAACCGCCGAGATGAACACCGCCATCACTGCCTTTGCCAACTGCCAGGATGTGGACTATGGCGGTACGTTCTCCGACTATATCAACGGCGACATGGGCGACGAATGGATGGAGCTGCGTGCCTTTGTTATTGAGGACGAAGACAGCGTGCAGGTGATTCTGCGCCGGGAGCTGCTGCCCGCAGCCGCCAGCGCCGGCGACTTGTTCTCGCTGGTATACAGCCGCGAGCTCGGCCGGCTTGTCACGGTGGAGGATGCGCTGCAGGCCGAGGGTGTGGCCACCGAGGCCCTGGCCGGTATGGTTCCCGGGCTGATGGACGGCGAAACCGTGGCGTCCGTGAGTGTTCCGGCCTTCTATGTGGGCGGCGGCGTGGCCACCTTCTTTGTGGTGGCCGACATTGAGAGCACCGTGAGCCAGCCCGGCACCCGCCTGTACGCCTACACCCCCACCACGGGCGACTTTGTGCAGGTGCTGGACCATACCCACCTGGTGCCCGCCGAATACCTGACAAGCTTTGAGCCGCCCCTGGCCTGGGAGAGCGCCTGACCCCCAGCCACAGCATAAGCAAACACCCTCCGGCCAGCCGGGGGGTGTTTTTGGGGGTTCTATTGGCCAACAAAGCGAGGGTTATGGGAAAGCACCACATTCGCATAGCCGGGTGCGGCAGGCCAGGCATGGTTGAAATACCCTGCGGCGCTGCCGCGGAACACGCGCCCAAAGGGTGCAGGGGGCAGGGCGCAGGGCCCTGCCCCGTGGTGGCACCCATTCATTGCAGCATTCACAGGCTTTTGCCAAAGGCAGCCGTTTTCACAAGCATATTAAAATTCGACTGGTTTTGCAATACAAGTGCCTCTTTTTGGGCCTTGGTCATGCGCTTCATGCGCGCTTCCTGCGCCATGGCGGCGTTTTTGTTCTCGTAGGCTTCCGCCCACACCAGCGCCACCGGGCGGCGGCCGCGGGTGTACTTGGCGCCCCTGCC
The DNA here is from genome assembly GCA_012729855.1 of Oscillospiraceae bacterium. Lineage (GTDB taxonomy): Bacteria > Bacillota > Clostridia > Oscillospirales > Ruminococcaceae > JAAYCI01. Next base: position 22,503 of record JAAYCI010000097.1, on the reverse strand, counting down.
GGCGTTGTGGGCTGCCAGGCGTTTTTCAAGGTCGGTCGTCCAGCCGGCATACAGGCTGCCGTCGCGGCAGCGCAAAAGGTAAGCCCACATCACACAGCGGGGGCGCTGGCCGGTTTTGGGGCGGCGGCCTCGGCAGCGGCTTTGCGCCGGGCGGCCTCCTCCTCGCGGCGGGCAAAATCGGCCTGGGCCAGGCGGGCCAGCTGCCGGGCGCCCTCCAGGCTGGCCGCCGAACACATGAACCCGCTGGAATGGCAGAAGGTGATGTCCGCAACGCCGGTAATCCTCTGCAGTGTCTCGGCCGGCTGGCCCCGCCACTCGGGCGGGAAGGGGATCTTGTTGTGGCCCTTCCAGTCCTTGGGCACGCACTGCAGGCTCCACCCGCTGCGGGGCGAGGGCAGCGCCACAAACTCGGCGGCCGAGGGGATGAGCAGCGGCTTCCAGGGCACGTATTTTTCCAGCGTCACCAGGCCGTTTTCCATCTTGGCCAATGCCGCCTGCACAATGTCCTGCCCGCGCAGAAAGGACGCCATGCTGTCCAGCCGGTGGCCCAGCAGCTTTTGGGCCACGTCCACCGCCTCCATAAAGGCGTCGTCGGGGTCGCGGTCGCTGTCCCAGGTGGGGTTGAAGGAGTTTATCAGCACCGCCAGCAGGTTGCCGGTGCCGCTGTTGTCGTCAATATCCAGCGGTTGTATGAATTTTTCATCGAATTTGGAGGCTTCCTCCTGCGGTAAAAACCACACGCCGTACGCCCGCCACAGCAGGCCAAAGGCCGCGTAGGGCGCGCCGTTTTGGCGCCGGGGGCTGCCCTTGGCGTGGTGGTCAAACGGGCCGTCGCCAATGTCGAACACAATACCCGAAAACCCCTTGGGCACCTGGTAGCCCCGGTAAATGCGGATATCGGGGTGCAGCATTTTAAGCAGCGCTGCGGAAAAAACATCGTCTGCGTGGAACCGGCCGCCATGGGTGAACGCCAAATCGGGTAAGCCGGCCGGGTTGCCTTTCAGTTCCATCAAAAAGTGCCTCCTATTCTCTCTCATACCATAGTATACGCAGTTGGGCGGCTGCCGTCAAACCTGTGGTTTTTTTGCTTCAGCGTGTCTGAAAACGTTGCTTAGAAAAGGCACCAAAGCGGGCCATTATTGCCCTTGACCCTGGGGTTGTCGGGAGCAACGCCCCCGACAACCCCATAAGGTCAAAAGCCAAAACCGACGTTCCTGGCCACTGGCAATGGGCCTTCTGCTTTTTGTATGCGATGGGTAGCCCTCCACTATCTTTACACTTGCACTTCAAACGACAGCATTTAGCGTTTTATATCTTGCAGACCACAATATATAGTGGTAGAATAAATACACTTGAATAAGTCAGGCTGTGGGGCAGCCCACGGCACTGCGGCACAAACACAGACATAAAAAACCCCCATATGGCCCAAAAAGGCCTTGTGGGGCACACTTTCCGCCAAAAACCATGGCGGTATAGCATTGGGAGGCAGTTATGGCACTAACAGAGATAGGCGCAAACGCGGTAAAAGTACTGGAAACACGCTACCTGGCCAAAGACGAAACCGGCGCGGTGGTGGAAACACTGGAGGGCCTGTTCCGCCGGGTGGCCAAAGCGGTGGCCGCGGCCGACGCCGCCCACGACAAAAAGGCGAACCTGCAGGCGAGTGAGGACAAATTCTACACCCTGATGACCGACCTGCGCTTTTTGCCCAACAGCCCCACGCTGATGAACGCCGGCCGGCCGCTGGGCCAGCTCAGCGCCTGCTTTGTGCTGCCGGTGGAGGACAGCATGGAGGGCATCTTCGACGCGCTGAAAAACGCCGCCCTCATCCACAAAAGCGGCGGCGGCACTGGCTTCAGCTTTTCGCGGCTGCGGCCCAGCGGCTCCACCGTCAATTCCACGGGCGGCGTAGCCAGCGGGCCGGTCAGCTTTATGCGGGTGTTCAACATGGCCACCGAGGCCGTGAAGCAGGGCGGCACCCGCCGGGGCGCCAACATGGGCATCCTGCGGGTGGACCACCCCGATATCCTGGAGTTCATCGACTGCAAGAAGGACAACGCCGACATCACCAACTTCAACATCAGCGTGGGCCTCACCGAGGCCTTTATGCAGGCCGCCAAGGCCGGTGAAGACTATGACCTGATAGACCCCAAGAGCAAAAAGCCCGCCGGCACGCTGAACGCCCGCGCGGTGTTTGATAAAATTGTGGACGCCGCCTGGCTGAACGGTGAGCCGGGCATCATCTTTTTGGACCGCCTGAACCGCGACAACGTGGTGCCGAGCCTGGGTGAAATAGAGAGCACCAACCCCTGCGGCGAGCAGCCGCTGCTGCCCTACGAAAGCTGCAACCTGGGCAGCATCAACCTGGTGAAGATGGTAAAAACAGGCGAAAACGGCGCTGAGATCGACTGGGGCCTGCTGGGCGACACCGTGGCGGGCGCCGTGCATTTCCTGGACAATGTCATCGACGTGAACAACTACCCGCTGCCCATCATTGCCGAGACCACCCGCGCCACCCGCAAGATCGGCCTGGGGGTGATGGGCTTTGCCGATATGCTGCTGCTGCTGGGTATCCCCTACAACAGCGCCGACGCCCTGGCCCTGGCCGAGCGCCTGATGGCCTTCATCACCAACACCGGCCGCAAGGCGTCCATGGCGCTGGCCAAAACCCGCGGCGCCTTCCCCACCTTCGCCCAGTCCATCTTTAAAGACGGCGAACCCCTGCGCAACGCCACCATCACCACCATTGCCCCCACCGGTACCCTCAGCATCATCGCCGGCTGCTCCAGCGGGGTAGAGCCGGTGTTTGCCTACGCCTTTGTGCGCAACATCATGGACGGCACCGAGATGGTGGAAGCAAGCCCTATCCTGGCGGCCAAATTGCAGGAGCTGGGCCTCTATTCCGACGACCTTATGCGCAAAATATCACAGGAGGGCACCATTGCCCACATCGAGGAGATCCCCGAGGAGGTACGCCGGGTGTTTGTCTGCGCGCACGACGTCAGCCCGCTGTACCACATCCAAATGCAGGCGGCCTTCCAGCTGAACACCGACAACGCCGTGAGCAAAACGGTGAACTTTCCCCACAGTGCCACCCGCGAGGAGGTGGCCGAGGTGTACAAGCTGGCCTTCCGCGAGGGCTGCAAGGGCGTCACCATCTACCGCGACGGCAGCCGCGAGAGCCAGGTGCTGAACATTGGCGCGGTGAACGACGGCAGTTCCCTGCCCAGCCCCGACGGCGTGCTGGCCAGCATGCCCGATAACCTGCAGCCTTACGGCCACATCACCCCGCGGCCACGCCCGGCCATCACCAGCGGCTTCACCGAGCGCATGAAGATAGGCTGCGGCAACCTGTATGTTACCGTGAACTACGACGAAAACGGCATTTGCGAGGTGTTCACCAGCACCGGCAAGGCGGGCGGCTGCCCCAGCCAAAGCGAGGCCACCGCCCGGCTGTGCAGCGTGGCGTTGCGCAGTGGCATGAGCGTGCGCGAGGTGTGCAGCCAGCTCAAGGGCATCCGCTGCCCGTCCACCATCCGCCAGCCGGGCATGAGCTGCACCTCCTGCCCCGACGCCATTGCCAAAGTGGTGATGAAGGTGAACGATTATATTGAGGCTTACAAAAGTGATCCAGGGGCCGGTAACGGCCGCGGATGGAAATCGCAGAGCGATTTATCCGCGCCCGACGCCGCAGAGTGGACGCCGACAGGCGGCCGCGATGCGCTTGCGGCGGGATGGGCCCGCCTGGCCCCCGAGCCCCTGACCCCCGGCCGCCAGCTGGGCCCCGACGATGGGCCCGAGCCGCCCCGGGCCAGCACCCCCGCCATAGCCCTGCTGGAGACCGCTTTGCCCCCCGCCCCGGCAGTGGCCCAAAAGCCGGCCGCCAAAAAGCGTACGGCCACCAAAAAAGGCAACGGCTGCCCCGAATGCGGCGGCCCCATTGAGCACGAGGGCGGCTGCGTGATCTGCCGCAATTGCGGGTACTCTAAGTGCGGGTAGGGCCCGAAGAGCGAACGGAGTGAGCGAGGCATGGGTGAGAGCCCCTCACCAGCCGTTTGTTTGGGTCAGGCACAGTTCCTGCAACACCGCCCCGCGCCAAAGCCACAAAGCCGCCCGCCGCACAAAACGCTCTATCGCCAATTCCGCGCCGCCCCGCTGGCAACAACACCCCATCCCCATCTTTTGTCAAGCGCCCGTTGACCTTTCAGCACTTTAGCCAAGATTTTCATTGAAAAATTTTTCATAATATAGACCGTTTCCCCTTGCATATTACGGCAGGTATAGGGCGAGGCCAAAAACGCATTGTTGAAAACCCTGTTGAAAGTGTTAAAAAGTCCCGGAGCCACCCCCTTTTGTGAAGTTTCCGTGTATAAAGCTTCGAAAAGCCGCGTCAACTGATTGTTGAATGGGCGGTCTTTCATCTGCCAAAAGCTGCCTGCACACTGCACACACCATGCGGCCGCCGGTGCCCGCATGGTGTGTGCCGCCGCCGGCAGCATGGGCTGGTGCTGCAATACCCCAACAATATTGAAAGAACAGGTTGCCCCACACCTGCAAGGCACAAGCCCTTGTAAGTGTGGGTTTTCCTCTGTTATACTAAAACCACTTCAAAACCGTTTCGGTTTTCAAGTGGTTTGACTGTATACTGGTTTCATCGTCAGGTTGCGCCTTGTGGCAAACGGCGGTAATCGTGTGCCCGGCGGCAGGCCGCATGCGCTGTAAACCTGCGCTGGATTCACGGTTTGGACACTTTTGGGCGATATGCTTATGCTATGATGGTTCGTAAGCCGCAGGCCCCTGGTAAAGGGCGGCGGCCGGGGATAAATGGGGCGCGCCGCGCCCACAGGGAGGCAAGCCAATGAAATGGCTCTATAAGCTGGAATATAAATACGGGCGGCGCTATATCCGCCGGCTGATGCTGATTGTAGTCATAGGCATGGTGGTGGTGTACCTGGCCGATGTGTTCGGCGCGTCGGCAGGCATGAGTCCCCTTCCCTCCACCTACCTTATGCTAAGCCGTGACGCTATTTTACATGGCCAGGTGTGGCGGCTCATCACCTTTGTCTTTGTGCCGCCCGGCGGCAACGCTTTTCTATTGCTCATCTCACTCTATTTCTACTATATAATGGGCAATATGCTGGAAACCTACTGGGGCGGCTTCCGGCTGAACATCTACTACCTGTTTGGCATTGTGGGCACGTGGCTGGCCATGTTCATCGTTGGCTACGGCACCAACAGCTACCTGAACCTCTCGCTGTTCCTGGCGTTTGCCACCATCGCGCCCGACACCACCTTCCGGCTGTTCTTCATCATCCCCATCAAGGCCAAGTGGATGGCCCTGGCCTACGCCGCGCTCATGGCCATCCAGCTCATCATTACCTTTATCACCGCGCCCCTGGCGGGGCTGTACAGCCTGGTGTCGCTGGCGTTCTCGCTGCTCAACTACTTCCTCTTCTTTGGCCGCACGCTGATAGACGAGATACGCAACCAGATGCGCATTGCCCAAAACAAGCGCAACTGGCGCAACCGCAACCGGTAAACAACCTATGCAAACCCCGTTTTTTGACGCCATGGCCGCCCTGGCTGCCCGCCACCTCCGCTTTTTTGTGCCGGGGCACAAGGGCAACCCGGCGGCCATTGGGCCGTTTGGCCCCCTGCTGCCCTACGACCTCACCGAGATAGACGGTGCCGACGACTTGAGCTGCCCCAGCGGCCCGCTAGCCGAAAGCCAGCGCAACATGGCCAAGGCTTACGGCAGCGGCGCCACGCTGTATTCAGCGTCGGGCAGCACCAGCTGTATCCAGGCCATGCTCACCCTGTTTGTGGGGGCTGCCGGCAGCGTGGTGATGGCCCGGGGCTGCCATGTGGCCGCCGTGCGGGCGTTGGCCCTGCTGGATATCACCCCCCACTGGGTGCCGCTGCAAAACGGGCGCCCCGCTCCAGCCGATGTAGACGCCGCGCTGGCCCAAAGCCGGGCCAAAGCGGTGTACATCACCAGCCCCGACTACTATGGCCGCATGGCCGACGTGCCCGCCATAGCCGCCGCCTGCCAAAAGCACGGCGCGGCCCTCTTGGTGGACAACGCCCACGGCGCCCACCTGCGCTTTGTAACACCCAACTGCCATCCGCTTACATTGGGCGCCCACGCCACGGCCGACTCCGCCCACAAAACCCTGCCCTGCCTCACGCCCGCGGCCCTGCTGCACCTGCGCGATGCCGCGCTGGCCGGCCCCGCTCGCGAGGCGCTGAACCTCTACAGCAGCACCAGCCCCAGCTACCTGGTGCTGGAAAGCCTGGACCTGGCCGCCGGCCTGCTGCTGGCCGCCCCGCCCAATTTTGACGCCGTGGCCGCCCGCCTTGGCCGCATAGCAGAGGCCGCGCCCGGCCTTGCCGCCCTGTGCGACGACCCCCTGCGCCTCTGCCTGCGCCCGGCAGCTGCCGGGCTGGCTTACGCCGATGTTTTAGCCGGTTTGGCAGCGGCCAACCTCGCGCCTGAATACGCCGACGGCAGCACCCTGGTGCTGATGGCCTCGCCCTGGAACACCACAGCAGATTTTGATATATTGGAAGCAACGTTAAAGCAAATATTGCACATATCAGGTCAATATGATAAAAATATCATGTCTTTTCAAGACTATAGTGCAGAGACGAAAAATACTGCGAATACGGCTGCCCCGCCCCTGCCCCGGCAGGTGTGCACCACCCGGCAGGCCCTGTTTGCCCCAAGGGAACGCCTGCCCCTGGCCGCCGCCGCCGGCCGGGTGATGGCCGGGCTGCATGCCCCCTGCCCGCCCGGCGTGCCGGTGGTGCTGCCGGGCGAAGCCATTGGCCCGGCCGAAGTGGCCGCCCTGGCCAGCGGTGGTATTTTGGCTGTGGATGTGGTAAAATAAAATAAACCCGGAGACGCTCCCCAGGCGGGTTTGTCCCCTTGGGCTCCGGCCTGTTTTACAGCGATATAGTTGAACCCCTTAAAAACGCAGTTTTCAAGGCAGCAGGCTTTGCTTGCCGGCACACCCTGCAGGTGTGCGGTTCACTATGAACGGCGAACCAATTGCCCCAAGGCGATTTCCGCGCACCTGTTATGCGCGGCTTCAAAGCCGTATTGGTTTTGAATGGGTTCCAGCATAAGGAGGGTTTGCCATGAAACTGATCACCGCCATCGTCAATAAGGAAGATTCCAAGCACGTCAGCCAAGAGCTTATCAAGGCCGGTTTCAATGTTACCCGCCTGTCCACCACCGGTGGTTTTCTCATGGCCGGCAACGTCACCATGCTCATCGGCACCGAGGATGACCGCGTGAACGAGTGCATCGATATCATCTCCGAGCACTCCAGCCAGCGCACCGAGATGGTGCCCAGCACCGCCAGCTATGGCGTGGGGGTCACCACCGCTTTTCCGCTGGAGGTCACTGTGGGCGGCGCCACCATTTTTGTTACCAACGTAGAGCGTTTCGAGAAAGTATAGCAAAAGCAACCCGCACAAAGCATCGCAGCCGGCGTTTCGGGGCTTTTCTCCGGCATACCGGTGTAAACAAGCCCGGGGATGCCCCTGGTGTTCTGTGCGCTTTTCAGGCAGCTTGCCAAATATAGTCAAACCACTTGAAAACCGAAACGGTTTTCAAGACGGCAGGCGAAGCCTGCCGGCACACCCTGCGGGTGTGCGTTTGACTATGAACGGCAACCAAACCGCCCTTCGGGCGGTTCCGCGCGATTCTCTCGCGCGGCTTCAAAACCGTATCGGTTTTGAAGTGGTTTTAGTATAAACATGCCTCGGTGTGCCAGCCGCACCGCCTTGTACGGGTTTGCCTTGGAAGAAAAGGTGCGGTATTTCGCCAATGATGCTGGATACATTTGCTGGGAACCGCCAGGTGGTGGCCGCGCTGCAAACGGCCCTTAGGGCGGGCACGCTGCCCCACGCCGTGCTGCTGGCCGGCTCCAACGGCTGCGGCCGTAACTTTGCGGCGCGCAGCCTTGCGGCCGACCGCCTCTTCCCCGCCGGCGGCCCCGCCGCCGACGCCATCATGCGCGGCGAAAGCCCCGACGTGCTCACCGTGGCCGGCGAGGGCAAAAGCGGGCAGATCCCGGTGGAAAAGGTGCGGGCCATCCGCACCGAGGTGCACCGCTCGGCGCTGGGCGAGGCCGGCCGGGTGGTGCTGATAAAAGACGCCCACAACATGGCCGCCCCCGCTGCCAACGCCCTGCTGAAGGTGCTGGAGGAGCCGCCGTCCGAGGTGCTGTTCATCCTCACGGCGCGGGACGCCGCGGCCCTGCCTGCCACGGTGGCCAGCCGCTGCGCGCTTTACCCACTGGCGCCGGTGTCGCTGGATGCCTGCGAGGCCATTCTGCAAAAGGCGATGCCCCCCGGGGCCGACGCCACCCTGCCCCGGCTGCTTGCGGTGCTGTATAATGGCCGCGCCGGCCTTGGCCTGCGCGCGTTGCAGGACCCTGCCCGCCTGGCCGTTGCGCAGGACGCCATAGCCACCGCGAACGCCGCCGCCCGCCGGGACAGCTACGCCCTGGCCGCGCTGCTGGCCGGCTACGAGGGCCGCGCCGACGGCGACCGCGAACGCCGCGAGGCCCTGCTGGCCGACCTTGCCGGCGTGCTGGACGCCGCCCTGCGCATGGAGGCGGCGCCCGGCCTGCCCGCCCTGCCGCCCGCGGCCGCCGCCCTGCTGCTGCCCCCCCTGGCCGAGGCCCGCCTGGCGCTGCGGGGCAATGCTGCGCCCAAAATCGTCTTTACCGGGCTGGTGGTGCAAATGGCGCGTGCGGGCGCTCAATAATGTTATACGATATTTAAAATCATAATTAATATATACAGTTAGGATAGCCATATATGAAAAGAATCATCAGTGTCCGGTTTCGCCCCACCGGAAAAACCTATTATTTTGACCCCGGCGCCCTGGCCGTGGATACCGGCAACTATGTGATGGTGGAGACCAGCCGCGGCACCGAATGCGGTGAGGTGACCCAGGGCGTGCACGCGGTGCCCGACTCCGCCGTGGCTAAGGAGCTGAAGCCCGTGGTGCGCCTGGCCGATGACGCCGACGTGCGCCGCATGCGCCAGAACCGCGCCGACGAAAAGCAGGCCTTCACCGTTTGCGAGGAAAAGATTGAAAAGCACAAGCTGCCCATGAAGCTCATCGACGTGGAGTATACCTACACCCGCAATAAGATTCTCTTCTACTTCACCGCCGACGGCCGGGTGGACTTTCGCGAGCTGGTAAAAGACCTGGCCAGCGTCTTCCGCACCCGCATAGAGCTGCGGCAAATCGGCGTGCGGGACGAATCCAAAATGCTGGGGGGCCTGGGCATCTGCGGGCAGCCCTTCTGCTGCAGCCGGTTTTTAAAAAACTTCCAGCCGGTGTCCATCCGCATGGCCAAGGAGCAGGGCCTTTCGCTGAACCCCACCAAAATCTCGGGCAGCTGCGGCCGCCTGATGTGCTGCCTGGCCTACGAGCAAAACGCCTACGAGCACCTGGCCGACGTGACCCCTCCGCTGAGCAGCGTGGTGAACACCCCCGAGGGCACCGGCACCGTTACCGAGGTGAACCTCATCAGCGGCATGCTGCGGGTGCGGCTGGACAAACCCACCGAGCTGCTGCCCAAATATTTCCACCGCGACGAGTGTGAGTACATTCGCGGCGGCAAGCGCCCGCCCAAGCGGGCCGCCAAAAACCAGCAGGCGGAAAAGGCCGAGGTGCCTGAATGAGGGGATACCACCCTGCACCGGCTTTTCTTGCCTGGCCATGCCAAAATGCGGCAGGCACGGCACATCCTGCGCCGGCCGGCAAAGTTAGCCTTGACCAAGTCGAAATCCATTGTTAAAATGATGACATATAATTATCGGGCAGCCATGGGGCCGCCCGATAAAAGATGTAGATATTAAGGAGAGTTACAGTATGGCTTACGTTATCAGTTCCGAGTGCATTTCCTGCGGCGCCTGCGAAGGCGAGTGCCCCACCAGCGCCATTTCCAATGGCGGCGAACAGTATGTGATCGACGCAAACACCTGCATCGATTGCGGCGCCTGCGAGGGCGTTTGCCCGGTGGAGGCCATTTCCCAGGGCTAAGCCCCGGGCCCTGCTTGGCCGGGTTGTTCTGCAACCACACAGTGGCAGGCGGGTACATTTTTGTACCCGCCTTGTTTTTTTGCCCGTTTCTGCCTATACTAAAAAGAGCAACACCGGCTGTGGCGCCACCATGGCCGCAAAAAGCAGCAGCGGCATGGGGCTGCCCCGCCCGGGCGGCCTGCCGCCGCGTGTGGCGCCCTGCCTTGAAATAATGCCCAGAGCCAATCCACTCAAGGGAGCATATCCATCGCTGGCCAAAACGAACCAAGGCCGCCTTGTGTCTATATTGGCTCGGCGCTGAAGCGCTCCACCATCAATTGATCTGCTCTGAGGGGAGGCCCGGCGTGGAACCCAAACATGAAACCCTGCCGGGCGGCACCCCCGTGTTCACCACCCGCGCGCACCCCATTACCACCGACAGCCTGCTGCTGGCCGCTTTTTGCGCGCCAAAACCCCACTGGGCCGCCTGCGACTTAGGCAGCGGCGGCGGTGTGTTGCTGCTCTCCCTGATAGACAAAGGCCTTACCGGCCCCGCAATAGGCGTGGAGCTGCAACCCACCGGCACGGCGCTGCTGCAGCAGGCCATCGGCTGCGGCGCACTGGCCAATGTGCAGGCTGTGTGCGGCGATATCCGCGCCTGGCGCGCGCCCCATCTGTTCGATTTGGTGGTGGCCAACCCACCCTACTTCACCGCCGGCATGCACTCGCCCACGCCCGCGCGCGCCACCGCCCGCCACCAAACGGCCGGCGGTTTGGCCGATTTTTCCGCCGCCGCCGCCCGCATGCTGAAAGACGGCGGCCGCTTCTGCCTGTGTTACCCGGCCGGGCAGCTGGCCACCGCCTTCGAAGCCCTGGCCGCCCACCGGCTGGCGCCCAAGCGCCTGCAGCTGGCCCGCAAGGCGCCCGACGCACCCCCCTGGCTGGCGCTGATAGACGCCCGCAAGGCCGCCGGCCCGGGCCTGAAGATACTGCCGGACAAAATAGTGCCGCCCGGCAACAGCGTTCGATACTAGCGTCTGTTTTCAAATCTCCAAAGCGTCCAAACCCGGCGTATTCACCATTGCTTCTGCGTGGCTTTCGCTTGGCATACACCCCGTATTCCTGCGCGAAAGCGCCATGAATCGCCGGCAATGCCGCTGGGCTTTGGTCATTTCTCCACTTTGAAAACAGACTTTGGCACCATAAGCCAACAAGGGGTGCCAGCGAAAGCGGCCCCTGATAATACAAAGCGCTTCCCCCGCTGCCAAATTGCACTATGGGTTTGGGTTCTATACACTGCGGGCAAAACCTGGGGTTGTGTTTATTCCCCCAAATATCAAAATGGGCATCCCACAAGCATTTCTGGATGCAAACCACCAAGGTTTGCTGCGAGCAAATATCGCGCACAGCTGGTAAAGCATCCCAACTTCAGCCATCTCCCCCTTCAAAAATAAACGCCAGCAAAGGAGCGGCGCCATGCCGGGCACACTGTACATAGTCTCCACCCCCTTGGGTAACCTGGGCGATTTAACGCCCCGCGCCGCCGCCACCTTTGCCGAGGTGGACTTCATTGCCGCCGAGGACACCCGCGTCACCCTGCGGCTGCTGAACCACCTGGGCCTGAAAAAGCCGCTGGTAAGCTACCACGAGCACAACGCCCGCGCACGTGACAACGGCATCCTGGCCCGTATCGAGGCCGGCGAGAGCTGCGCGCTCTGCTCCGACGCCGGCACCCCCGCCATCAGCGACCCCGGCGAGGGGCTGGTACAAGCGGCGCTGGAAAGGGGCCTGCCGGTGGTGCCGGTGCCGGCGGCCAGCGCGGCCATCACGGCGCTGTCGGTGTCGGGCCTGCCCACCGGGCGCTTTGTGTTCGAGGGGTTTTTGCCCCAAAACCGCCGCCAGCGCACCCAGCGTCTGGCCGAGCTGAAAAGTGAGCCGCGCACCATCATCTTGTACGAGGCCCCCCACAAGCTGCCCTACGCCCTGGCCGACCTTGCCACCGCGTTGGGGGGCGAACGCCGGCTGACCATATGCCGCGAGCTGACCAAGCTGCACGAGGAGATACGCCCCACCACCCTGGCCGAGGCCGCGGCTTACTACGCCCTGCACGCCCCGCGCGGCGAGTTTGTGCTGGTGGTGGCGGGCCGCCCCGCTGCCCCCGCCGCCCCGGCCATGGATTTAGCCGCCGCCGCCGCGCTGGCCCGGCAGCTGGCCGCCACGCAGGGCCTTTCCGCCAGCGAGGCCGCCCGCCAGGCCGCCGCCCAAAGCGGCCAGCCCAAAAGCCGCGTTTACAAGGCCATGCAGCAGCCGGGGCCGGATGGCTGATTTGCCCGCATCTGGCGCAAAGGCGCCATAAAAACATTTTCGAATCATTGTCATACGTGACGCCGATTTTTGCCATTCACCTTTGTGGGTTTACGGCAACCCCTAGCAAGGCCGGGGCACCTCCTGCCGTGCTGTTCCCTGCTGCGGCTCCATCACGTAGCGTCCCCTTTGGGGAAACGTCAAGGCCAGCCATACAAAATCTTACATTAACAGGCAGTGGTTTGAGGCTACGGCCCCGTTTATCCTACGAAACTGCTGCAAACCCTTCGCCAAAGAGGTGACCGCATGAAACTGCTGGCTTTTGCCGACAGCCACAACCACCCAGCCCCCATGCTGGACGTGCTGGCGCGCCACGAGGACGTACACGCCTGCTTCTTCCTGTGCGACGGCGAGCGCGACGTGGAGGCCGTGCAGGAGGCCTACCCCCTGTTGCCCCTGTACAGCGTGCAGGGCAACTGCGACCCCGGCAGCTACGAGCCCTACGAGGGGCTGGCGCCGTTTGGCGGGGTGTTGTTTTTTTACACCCACGGCCACAGCCTGCAGGTGAAGCAGGGGCTGGACAACCTGTGGTGGGCGGCCAGCCGCCGCGGCGCCAACGCAGCGCTGTTTGGCCACACCCACGTGCCCTACTACGAGTTTCGCAACGGGCTGCACCTGTTTTGCCCCGGTTCCATTGCCCTGCCCCGCTTTGGCAGCCCCACCTACGGGCTCATCACCGTGCAGAACAAAACCCCGCACTTCGAAATCTGTAAAGTATAAGGGCGTGGCAATAATCACACTAAAAAGCCCGGAAACACTTTTATACAAGTGATTCCGGGCTGATTTTATGCGCTTGACCGGCAGACCGCTTACTCGAAGTCGATGTCGAAATCGGGCTCGTCCACCTGCACGGTCTCGGTTTCCAGGCTGGTGATGGAGATGTCGCCCTTCAGCATGGCGCCCTCGTCAATGATGACGGTGCCGGACATCAGGTTGCCCACCAAAATGGCGCTGGGCTGGAAGTGGCTGCGTTCCTCCACCGTCAGGTTGCCCTTGATCTTGCCGTTGCTCTCGGCACTGCGGGCCGACACATCGCCGATGATGGTGGTCTCGCCGTCCATCGACAGCGTGCCGGATATGGTAACGTTGCCGCGTATCAGCGAACCCACGATGATGGCGTCGGAGGCGTCGATGTCGCCAATGACCTTGCCGTTCAGCTCCAGCAGGGTGGCCACCTTCAGGTTGCCCTTCACACTGCCGGCAATGCGCAGGCCGCCGGCGGTGGTCACGTCGCCCATCACCGTGGTGCCCGCGGCCAGCACCGTGGTTTCCACCGCGTTGGCGGTGGGCATGCTCATGGTGGCGGCCGGTTCATAGGCGGCCGGCGCCGGAGCATAGGCCGGGGCGGGGGGCTCATAGTCGGGCGCCGGGGCGCGGGCGGGCGCAGGCGCGGGGGCCGGTGCGCGCACGGCGGGCGCGGGCTCGGCCACGCGCTCGGCGTAAACCGGCTGGGGCGCCGGTTCCGGGCGGGGGGGCTCGGCCTGCGCGGGCTCGGGGCGCGGGGCCTCCTGGCGCACAGGTTCGGGCCTTACAGGCTCGGTACGGGCGGGCTCGGGGCGCGGCGCTTCCTGGCGGGCAGGCTCCGGCCGCGCTTCCTCACGGGGGGCAGGGGGCGCAGGCGCGGGCGCGCGCGGGGGCTTCTCCGGCTGGCTAAAGGAAGAAAACGAGCTGGACACCGGCTTCTTCTCCTCAAACTCATCCTTGGCCAGCCCGCCGTCGGGGCCGTTCAGCAGTTCTTTCATCGCCTGTGCAAAATTGTCTTTCGTGCTCATCTTACCCTCTCCTTGTTCCGGCCCGTCTTGGGTGCCGCCCAGCCGGGATTTGGTTTACTCGTCATAGTAGAATGTGATGGGCGGTACCTCCGCGCTGAGCGCGGCAAAGGTGAAGCCCTGGTTTTGCAGCCCCCGTATGATGCTGGGCAATGCGTCGGCCGTGGTGCCGTTGTCGTCGCGGTCGTGCAGCAGCACCAGGGCCCGGCGGCGGCCGGTGGCGCTGTTCAGCACGTTGTTGCTCACCTCGGTGCTGCTCAGCCCGCCCTCCACGGCATCGCTGCCGGCGGCGTTCCAGTCATAAAACACAAAGCCGCGGCGCAGCATCTCGGCCACAATGGCGTTGTAGGTGTACTGGTTGTACTTGTTCACGCTGCCGCCCGGAAAACGGAAAACCGTGGGCGCCACGCCCGTGGTTTGCAAAATTTCGCTGTACATCAGCTCAAAGTCTTCCAAAAAGGCTTCCACCGAGCTGTAGATGCTGTCGTACTCGTGGCTCCAGCTGTGCACCCCCACCGTGTGGCCGGCCTCTACAATGGCCTGCAGAATCTCGGGGTTGTCGCGGCTGTTGCGCCCGGTTACAAAAAAGGTGGCCTTCACGCCAAAAGCCTTCAGGGTGTCCAGCACCCGCAGCGTGGTGTCGGACGGCCCGTCGTCAAAGCTCAGGTAGCATATTTTGTCGCTGCTGTCCACCACCTCGGGCCGCTCGGCATACAGGTGGGGGTACAGGGCCTGGTAGTCAAACGATTGGCCGGGGTAGTATTCCTCAGGTGTCGGCGCCAAATCGGGCTGGGTATCGGCCGGGGCCTGGGTGTTCAGCGTGGGCGGAATGCTGGCCGCCTCCGGCGTATCGGGCGTGGCCAGCTGGGCTTCCAGCGCCAGGTTTTGGGCGGCCAGGTCGGCCGCGGCGCTTTTTTCGCCGGAGTATAAAATGCCAAACACCACCGCCAGCACCACCGGCAGCACCACCATCAGCGCAAAACCGGCCACAATAAGCCGCTTGAAAAACGCCACAGAGCCAAACTTCATAAAACGCAACCTCGCCCCCCGCGCCCGAAAGCCGCAGGTTTTGCCGTAGATGACCGGCTAAAAATACACTTTTATACTTTGATTGCACGATTCAATATATTATAACAAACGGCGCTTCGGAATGCAACATCGCAGCCCATAGCCCCGCCCCCAAATGAAAAACCCGCATACAAGATGCGGGTTTCCCAAAGGGGTATCTCATTGGTGTGAGGAGGAATCATGCGCAAAGGAGAGGTTGCGGCTTCCTCGCCTGTGCAACATCAGTATACCGCCAGTTTGCGAAAGCTTTGTGACGGCTATATGAATATTCTGTAAAATGAATGCAGCAGCAATGTTTGAAATCAAATGGTGATAAAACCTCAAAACCCCGCGCTTGGGCAGCAAAAAGCCCGCCAATTGCGCGGGCTTTTCCACCATCACTCACTCCACCACGGCGGCCCTTATGGCCGCCTCCACGGCGTCCAGGTCAAGCCCCGTATCATCCAGGTATTTGTCCTTGTGCAGCAGCGCTTTAAAGGTTTTCAGCGAGTGCGGGCCGGCGGTTTTGGGCACGGCCAGCTGCACGGTGCTGTCGGTGAAAACGGCCACCACCTCCACCGGTATCTGCTTCAGCTTGGGGGAAGACAGCGTGTTGCGTATCACCCGCACGGCGGCGGAGGCCTCATCCATGGGGTTGGGGAAGTAGGTGCGTTGGCCGCCCTCGTTTATCTGCAGCCACTCGCTTTCGTTGGCGGCGCCGTAAATGTTGCCGTTGTACCCCAGCCCAATCACGCCCAGCACGCCAAAATACCCCACGATGATGGCGTCCAGCTTGGCCCCCTTTTTGTTGGCCAAGAGGTGCGCGGGCGCAATAAGGCGGAACCGGTGGGAACGCGCAAAGGCCCTGGCCGGCGCCACCACCTTGCGGCTGCCGTCGCTGCGGCCCAGCCGCTTATCTTTGCGGGGGTGTTTTTTGCGGTAATAAATCAGTGCCACCACACCCAGCAAAACAACCACCAGCACAATGGCAAGAATAATAAGCAACTGTTCTGACATGAAAACACTCCCGGAGAAATAAATTTTGCTATTGCTGCTACTTTTAGCGGTGCTGCACCCGGCCGCCGACAGCGCGGCATACCCATTATACCAAACCCGGCGGCCACCTGTAAACCCGCGGCCGCCACCCAAACGCACGGCCATTCAAAAACCTGCTGGGGGCTACCCTTGCCGGGCGCATGTGCCTGTTCGTTGCCGGGCTTGCGGTGCCCGACACACAGCTACTTATCCAGGCAGGCAACGTCAGTGTGCCCTGCTGGCCCACCGCACGTGGCGGGCACCGCAAGCCCGGCGGCGGGCAGGCACGCGCGCCCGGCACAACAGCTGGCTAACACTAAAGCGCCGATACCCTGCAGTACGCCAGGGCATCGGCGCTTTATCAAAAGGTTATGCCAAACGCATAGAACGGCTACTTGCCGCCAAAGCACTGCTTGCCCGGCCATTTGGCCGCGCCGCCCAGGGCTTCCTCAATGCGCAGCAGGCGGTTGTATTTGGCCACCCGCTCGCTGCGGGCGGGCGCGCCGGTTTTAATCTGCCCGGCATTGGTGCCCACCGCCAAATCGGAGATGGTGGTGTCCTCGGTCTCGCCGCTGCGGTGGCTTACCACCACGCGGAAGCCGGCCTTCTGGGCCATCTCAATGGCTTCCAGCGTCTCGGTCAGCGAGCCAATCTGGTTCAGCTTTATCAGTATGGCGTTGCCGCAGCCCATCTCAATGCCCTTTGCCAGCCGCCTGGTGTTGGTCACAAACAAATCATCCCCCACCAGTTGCACCTTGTCGCCCAGGCGGGCGGTCAGCTTCTGCCAGCCGTCCCAGTCCTCCTCGTCCAGCGCGTCCTCCAGCGAGGCAATGGGCCAGCGGGCGCACAGCCCCTCCCAAAAGGCAATCATCTCGTCGGTGGTATAGCTTTTGCCGCTTTTGGGCTGGCGGTAGCCGCCCTCGGGCAGGCCCCACTCGCTGGCGGCGGCGTCAATGGCCAGCACAAAATCGTCGCCCGGCTTGTAGCCGGCCTTCTCAATGGCTTTAATAATGTAAGCAATGGCCTCCTCGTCGCCCGGCAGGTCGGGCGCGAAGCCGCCCTCGTCGCCCACGGCGGTGGCCAGGCCCTCGGCCTTCAAAAGGCCGGCCAGCGTGTGGTATACCTCGGCGCACCAGCGCAGCCCCTCTTTAAAGCTGGGCGCGCCCACCGGCATCACCATAAACTCCTGAATGTCCACATTGTTGCCGGCATGGGCGCCGCCGTTCAAAATGTTCATCATGGGCACCGGCAGCGTATTGGCCGCGCCGCCGCCAATTTTCTCATAAAGCTGCACGCCGTCGGCGGCTGCAGCGGCCTTGGCCGCGGCCAGGCTCACCGCCAATATGGCGTTGGCGCCAAAGTTCGCCTTGTTCTCGGTGCCGTCGGCTTTTATCATCGCGCCGTCAATGGCGGCGGTATCGCCGGCGTCCATGCCGGCCAGCAGCCCTGCAATGGGGCCATTAGCGTTGCCCACGGCCTTCTGCACGCCCTTGCCCAGGTAGCGGGTGCCGCCGTCGCGCAGCTCCAGCGCCTCAAACTTGCCGGTGGACGCCCCGCTGGGCACGGCCGCCGTGCCAAAAGCGCCGCCGTCCAGCGTCACGTCGGCCTCCACGGTGGGGTTGCCGCGGCTGTCTATCACTTCGCGCGCGTGAATCGTCTTTATATTTTTCATGTTTGTCAGCCCTCCAATTGGCATGATTATTTCAGCTAAAGCCAGTATAGGCCGTCCCCCGGCCCCCCGTCAAGAAGAAGCGTGCAGTATCAATATAAAATTAACTTTTCCGCACAAATATGGCCATGTTGTAGAAAATTGAGACAAAACTGTGTATAATATAAAAACATATGGTCTAAAAGCACTGTTATTCTTCTCAAAGGATGGGGGTAGGCATTTTGAGTACCAAAATGCTCGGCTACATTGTAAAACGCCTTATATTATCGGTGGTTACCATCTTCATCATCATCACCGTCACCTTTTTCATGATGCACGCGGTGCCCAGCAGCCCGTTCAACAAACCTAAGGCCATTACGCCGGCGGTTTTTGCGGCGCTGGAGGCCAAATACGGCTTGGATAAACCGCTGGGCGAGCAATACCTGGTGTACCTGGGCAACGTGCTCCAGCTCGACTTCGGCACCTCCATCTACTTCAGGGGGCGCAGTGTCATCAGCCTTATTTTCGACGGCCTGAAGGTCTCGGGTGTTTTGGGCCTGTGGGCGGCGGGCTTCGCACTGGTCGTCGGCATGGTGCTGGGCTCCGTCGCGGCGCTCAAGCGCGACTCCTGGCTCGACCGCGTCATTCTGGTGATCACCACCGCGGCCACCAGCCTGCCCTCCT
Organism: Oscillospiraceae bacterium; assembly: GCA_012729855.1. GTDB lineage: Bacteria > Bacillota > Clostridia > Oscillospirales > Ruminococcaceae > JAAYCI01. The sequence goes on along the minus strand of JAAYCI010000097.1, from coordinate 3,908 downwards.
TTGTGGTGGCGGTGCTGCTTTTATGGACGTTCGGGGTATGGTGGCCTATCTTACCCACTCGAGGCGACCAGCCGGGGGGGTATATCCTGCCCATCATCGCGCTGGCGCTATACCCCACGGCTTACGTAACGCGCCTCATGCGCTCCTCCATGCTGGACGTGCTGGGGCAGGACTATATCCGCACCGCCTATGCCAAGGGCGTCAAGCGGCCGGGCGTGGTGTTCAAGCATGCGCTTAAAAACGCGCTCACGCCCGTCATCAGCTACGCCGGCCCCATGATCGCCTACATCGTTACCGGCAGCTTTGTGGTAGAAATGATCTTCAGCATGGGGGGGCTGGGCAAGTACTTTGTGGCCAGCATCCAAAACAGCGACTATACCCTCATCATGGGCACCACCATCTTCCTGTCCATTATCATGATCGCCATGAACCTCATCTGCGACATCCTCTACACCGTCGTAGACAAACGGGTCGAGTTGGCTTAGGAGGGGGGTGAACACAATGGCTGATGAAAGAAAAAAGAAGCACTTTACCATGCACGTAGACCTTTCCATGTTCGAGCCGGCCACCGACGACGAAAAGCGCCAGCAGGACATTATGCGCCCCAGCACCAGCTTTTTTAAAGACGGCATGCGTAAGCTTAAAAAAGACAAAATAGCCATGATTTGCCTGGTTATCATTGCGCTTATTGCCATCATCGCGTTTGTGGTGCCCTCGTTTTATCCCTACGACTACGAGACCACCAGCGCCAGCCGCAACAGCATTTCCAGCAAGTTCCTGCAACCCTTCGAGTACAGCGAAAAGGAACAGGCCGTCATCGCCGAGGGCGGCAGCGTGTTCCCCCACATCCTGGGCACTGATGACTTGGGCCGCGACTACGCCGCCCGCGTCATCTACGGCACCCGCATCTCCCTCCTGGTGGGCATCATTGCCGCCGTCATCGTGGTCATCATCGGGGTCATCTACGGCTCCATATCCGGCTTTTTGGGCGGTAAGGTAGACCTTGTCATGATGCGCATCGTCGACATCATCTACTCCATGCCCGATTTGCTGATAATAATACTGTTAAGTGTGGCCATGAAGGACATCATCACCAACGGGCCGCTGGCCAACACGGCGGTGGCCACGCTGGGGGCGGGGCTGCTCAGCATCTTCATTGTGTTCGGCATGCTGTACTGGGTCAGCATGGCGCGGCTGGTGCGCGGCCAGGTGCTTAGCATCAAGCAGCAGGAGTTTGTACTGGCCGCCCGCAGCACCGGCGCCAAAACCGGCCACATCATCCGCAAGCACATGATCCCCAACTCCATTTCGGTCATCTTCATCTCGGCCGCGCTGCAGGTGCCGTCGGCCATCTTCACCGAGAGCTACCTCAGCTTTCTGGGCCTGGGCGTGTCCATCCCGGTGCCCAGCCTAGGGTCCCTGGCGGCGGGCGCCCGCGGGCAGCTTACCGTGCGGCCCTACCTGCTCATCATCCCGGCCATTGCCATCTTCCTCATCATCCTGTCGCTCAACCTGTTTGGCAACGGCCTGCGCGATGCCTTTGACCCCAAACTGAAGGAGGCGGCAAAATGAATCTGCTTGAAGTTAAAAACCTGCGCACCTCCTTTTTCACCGGCAGCGGCGAGGTAAAAGCCGTCAACGACATCAGCTTTAACCTGGAGCCCGGCAAGGTGCTGGGCATTGTGGGCGAAAGCGGCAGCGGCAAAAGCGTTACGGCCTACTCCATCCTGCAAATCCTCACCCACCCCGGCCGCATTGTGGGCGGCAGCATCCGCTTTAAGGGCGAAGAGCTGGTGGGCGCCGACGAAAAAGTCATCGAAAGTATCCGCGGCAACAAAATCAGCATCATCTTTCAGGACCCCATGACGAGCCTGAACCCCGTATACACCGTGGGCAACCAGCTGCGCGAGGCCATCCGCCGGCATACAAGCCGCAACCGCGAGGAAAGCCACGCCCGCGCCATCGAGATGCTGGAGCTGGTGGGCATCAACGAGCCGGCCAGGCGGGTGAAGCAGTACCCGCACGAGCTTTCGGGCGGCATGCGCCAGCGGGTGATGATTGCCATGGCCCTGGCGTGCGAGCCCGATATCCTGATTGCCGACGAGCCCACCACGGCGCTGGACGTCACCATCCAGGCCCAGATACTGGAGCTGATGAGCGACCTGCAGAAAAAGCTGGGCATGGCCATCCTGCTCATCACGCACGACTTGGGCGTGGTGGCCGGCATGTGCGACGAGGTCATCGTGATGTACGCCGGCCGCGTGGCCGAGCGCGGCACCGCCGACCAGATCTTCTACAACCCCTGCCACGAGTACACCAAGGGGCTCATCCGGTCCATTCCCAACATAGCCAAGGACGACAAAGAGCGCCTGGTGCCCATTGCCGGCAGCCCCGTGGACGTGCTGGCCATGCCGACCGGCTGCGCGTTCAGCCCCCGGTGCGACGCCGCCATGAAGGTATGCCTTACCCAGCAGCCGGAAGAGCTGTGGATCAACGATGAGCACCTGGCCTCCTGCTGGGTGAACATACGCGATGGCGTGGGCGAGGAGGTGCAGGCATGAGCGAAACAATGACAGCCACCCAAACCACCACCGCCGCACAGGGCGAATACCTGCTGGAGGTCGACGACCTCAAGCAGCACTTCATGGTGTCGTCCGGCTTTTTGAAAAGCCGCCCGCTGAAAGCGGTGGACGGCGTGTCCTTCAAGATACGCCCCGGCGAAACACTGGGCCTGGTGGGTGAGAGCGGCTGCGGCAAAACCACCGTGGGCCGTACCCTGATGTACCTGTACGAGCCCACCGGCGGCACCATCGTCTTTGACGGGGAGCCGATAAAATCCCGCAAAAGTGTGAAGAACCTGCGCCTGCAGGCGCAGATGGTTTTTCAGGACCCCTACTCCTCGCTGAACCCCCGCATGACGGTGGGCGATATCATTGGCGAGCCGCTGGATGTGCACAAGCTGTATAAAAACAAGGCCGAGCGCACCGCCCGTATTCACGAGCTGATGCAGGCGGTCAATCTCTCCAGCGAGCACGCCACCCGCTACGCGCACGAGTTTTCGGGCGGGCAGCGCCAGCGCATCGGCATTGCGCGGGCCCTGGCGGTGAACCCCAAGTTCATTGTGTGCGACGAGCCCGTCAGCGCGCTGGATGTTTCCATCCAGGCGCAGGTCATCAACATGTTCGAGGATTTGCAGAAGGAGCTGGGCCTCACCTACCTGTTCATCGCGCACGACCTGTCGGTGGTCAAGCACATCTCCACCCGCATCGCCGTGATGTACCTGGGCAAGATGGTGGAGCTGGCCGACGCCAACACCCTGTATAACCACCCCATCCACCCATACACCGAGTCCCTGCTGTCGGCCGTGCCCATAGCCGACCCCCGCCAGGAGCGCCAGCGCCAGCGCATTGTGCTGGAGGGCGACGTGCCCAGCCCCCTGAACATGCCCAGCGGCTGCGCCTTCCGCACCCGCTGCAAGTATGCCACCGAGCAATGCGCCGCCGAAACCCCGCCCTTCACCGACCGCGGCGGCGAGCACTTTGTGGCGTGTTGGAATAAGTAGGGCGCTTTAGCGCCGCGGAGGGAAATCGCGAAGCGATTTATCCGCGCCCGGAGCCCGGAAAACGCCGACCACAGGGAGGCGGAGGCCGGGTGCGACGGGATGGGCCCGAAGGGCAAAATTTGGCTTGCATTAGCAGGCGCTTGCCCAAAGCACAGAACTTGGAGCAAACAAATTTTCCCGCGCCCGGTTATGGGGTGCCTCGCAGAGGCGCACCAGAACCGCAAGAGGCGGCAGTATGCCGCCGAGGCGTGGGTGAGAGCTTCCCCACCACACCAAGCTTGGGGCGATATATCCCCAAGCGACAGCCGCGCACCAGAACCGCAAAACTGCGCCCTGCAGGGCGCGT
>JAAYCI010000096.1 GCA_012729855.1 Oscillospiraceae bacterium | reverse complement strand
TCAAAGATATCTACTGCTTTGTGATTATGATTGTGGTTTTGGTGGTAAGGCCGCAGGGGCTGTTTGGTAGCGAAAGGAACGAAGCATGAAAAAGAGTTGGATATTTATAGTATTGGGTGCATTAATATTGTTGATACTATTGCCCATAATGGGAATAGGGAATTACTATTTGCACTTGGTAACTACGACATTTATCTGGGTTATATTGATTCAAGGCTTAAATGTCATTATAGGATTAACCGGGTATGCTTCCGTTGCCCAGGCCGCTTTTTACGGAATAGGGGCGTATTCCTGCGGGTTGCTAACGGTCAATTTGGGTTTCAACCCTTGGCTTGCCATGCTTTGCGCAATTCTCATTACCACAGCCGCCGGCGTCATTATCGGTTTGCCCGCACTGAAAACCAAAGGCAGCTATTTTGTAATAATGACCCTGGCGTTTGGAACGGTTTTCTGGATTTTGATAACCTCTCTCTATAAACTCACCGGCGGTGAAACCGGATTTAGAAACATTCCATCGCTTACGCCAATTTTCGGCATTGATTTTTCAAACAGAACAACATACTACTACTTCGTATTAATTTTTGCGGCTTTGGCCACATTGTTCATCTATCGGCTGAAAAAATCCAAACACGGCAGAGCGTTTATGACGATACGAGCCAACGAGATGCTGGCACAATCTGTGGGAATTCCCCTGGTAAAATATAAACTATTGTCTTTTGTTATCAGTGCAACGCTTGCCGGCATTGCAGGTTCTCTGTATGCTTATTATTCCAACTTCATCAGTCCCTTCTCCTTTAACGCCAATACGTCTTTAAACCTGTTGCTGGCTTTGATTTTGGGCGGAGTGGGAACGGTCTCCGGGCCGGTTATCGGGGCCTTCCTTATGATATTTATTCCGGAATACTTGCGTGTTGCAGACGAGCTGCGCCTGGTATTGTATGGGGTGTTCCTGATTTTGATTATCATCTTCATGCCCAAAGGATTGGTGAATATCTTTGTTGTTGCAAAAGAGAAGATCCTGAAATCGATTAAAAAGACGAAACAGCATGAGCAGAGCACCGTCGAGAGTCCGGTACCTATTGAGGAAGAGAGCAATAATCTGAAGATCACCTGACGGCAGCATGGATGTAGCCATCGGATTTTGAGGTGCCGCGCGTTCACACCCTTTTTGTACGTGGCCGTTTCAGATAGCAGGCACGGTCTGTTTGGAAGCAATAAAAGGGCCGTCGCAATGAGGCCCGCAAAAACACAGGCGCAACCCAGAAGTGGGTGGCGTCTGTTTTCACTTGGAACAGGGTGGCGTGCCTCTTGCCCAAATTGACAACGCCCCCCGCCAGCCCATACAATGGATGCAGGCACATCGGAAAAGTGCGAATAAACCTGCTGGTGCTTATGAGCATTACACTGGCCATAAAAAGCGTAATACAGTGCTTATTAAATGGCTAAAAAACACCCTGATAATACACCTTAAATACCCGAAAAATACCCTAAAAACAAGACGGCCAGTTTTCGGCCAGACGACCACCATGGCCTGAGCGGCCGGCACACATATCCCCATGCCCCGTTTTGGGGCGCACACAACCACTCACCCCCGGGAGGACATCATATGAAAAAACCGGTATCTCTGCTGGCGGCAATTCTGCTGCTGGCCCTGCTGCTGGGCGGTTGCGGCAGCAAGGCCAAGCCGCCCGAACAGGGCGACATCATCTACTTTGAAAACGGCGCCATCTACACGGCGGACGAAGCGGATACGCTGGCCGAGGCGCTGGCCCTGCAGGACGGGAAGATCGTATTTGTGGGCGCGGCCGAGGCGGGGGCGGCCTTCCGCGCGCAGGCGCTGGAGGTGGTGGACCTGAAGGGCGGCATGCTGCTGCCCGGCTTCATCGACGCCCACATCCACTGTGTGTCGCCGGATTTCTTCGATTTTGTGCTCTATGACGCCATCAGCCTGGACACCACCATGCAGACGATCGAAAAAGCCATCAAGGCAAACCCCGACCAGCCGTTTTACACCGGCTTTGGCTATTACCCGGCGCTGTTTACCGGCGCGGAGGCGGCAAAAGGCCCCACAAAGGAACGGCTGGACGCCATCTGCCCGGACAAGCCCGTGGTGATTTACGCCTATGACGGCCACGCCGCCTGGCTGAACAGCAAGGGGCTGGAGGCCGGCGGCATCACCCCCCAAACCGCATCGCCCCCCGGCGGCGAGGTTGTGCTGGACGATGCCACCGGCGCGCTGTGGGGTACCCTGAAGGACAGCGCCATGTCGCTGGCGCCGCCGTTTGGGCTGGAGGGCGAGGCGCTTGCCACCGCGCTGGAGCGCTTTCTGGCCCAGCTGAACGCCTACGGCTATACGTCCATCATGACCCTGCCCGGCAACGGCTATATGCCGGTGGCCTGGGAGGGCTTTGCCGCCCTGGAGGCGGCGGAGCGGCTGAGCCTGCGGGTGCGGGGGGCCGGCACCATGACCAGCTGGCGCGTAGATGAAGATCTGGCCGATTTGCTGGAACTACAGGCGCGCCACAGCGGCGAGCGCCTGAAGCTGATTGCCGCCAAGATTTTTGTGGACGGCGTGGTGGACAGTGAATCGGCCCTGCTGCTGGAGCCCTACAGTGACGCGCCGGGCCACCAGGGGGAATCGGTGTGGACGCAGCAGGCGCTGGACGATGTGGTGGCCCGCCTGAACGCGCAGGGGGTGCAGGCCCACTTCCACGCCGTGGGCGACGGCGCGGTGCGCATGGCGCTGGACGCGGTGGACGCCGCCCGGGCTGGCGGGCAGGACGTGGCGGCCCGCCGCAATGCCATCACCCACCTGCAGTTGGTGGCCCAGGCGGACAAGCCCCGCCTGGCGGAGCTGGGCGTGGTGGCGGCCGTGCAGCCCTACTGGCACTACAAAGTGCCCCAGTATTGGGAAGCTGTGGAGTACACCGCCCTGGGCCCGCGGGCCGAAACGGAATACCCCCTGAGCAGCCTGGCCGAGGCCGGCGCCCTGCTGGCCTTCGCGTCGGACTACCCCGTTACCCCCGACCCCAACCCCTTTCTGGCGATAGAGACCGCCGTGACCCGCAACATGCCGGACGGCAGCATGCTTGAGCTGGACAACCTTGCCGACTGGAACGCCCCCGCAACCCTGCTGGCGGCGGAGGAACGGCTCAGCGTTCGGCAGGCCATCCGCGGCTTTACCGCCAACGCGGCCTATGCCATTGATGAGGAGGATGTGACCGGCTCTCTGGAGGTGGGCAAATCGGCCGACCTTGTGGTGATCGACCAGGATCTGATGGCCATCGACCCGCTGGACATCAGCGATACCCGGGTGCTGCGCACCTATTTCCAGGGGCGGCTGGTGTATGCCGAATAGCATGGCCCCGCGCACAGCCTGGCAGCGGATATGGCCGGCTGTTTTGGCAGGGTTTTAAATCTTTAAAAATCCATTTAAACACACCGCAAGCGTGTTGCCAGCGGTGTGTTTTTTGTATTTTTCCCTTATTTATTCGGTATTTATTTTGTATTAAACCGGCGCGCCCTGAAAAATGTGAAATTTTGCCCAAGATGAAGATAGTATAAAAAATTCAAAAGATTTTTCAATGGGGGCATATTACATTAAAGGCAGTGAACTGTTTCAGGGAAACCAGGCTGCAACCACAGGAGGTACTTTATGCGGACCGTATGGAAAAAACGGCTGACACAGCTTTCGGCATCGTTGTTGGTAATGGTGCTGTTGTTTTCTTTTGCGCCCACGGGGGTAGGGGCAACAGAAGCACCCCCCGATGAGATAACGGGTTCGGCGTTGCCGGATTCCAGCACGGCACCGGATTCCAGCGTGGTGCCGGACACCGTTGCCCCGGATGAGACGGAGCCACCGGCGGCGGGCGGCGGCGATACCAGCCTGCTGCCCGAGAGCACTGCGGGCGACGACGAGACGCCATCATCGGAGAGCCTGCCGGCGGATGACAGCCTGCCGGACAGCCCGCCGCCAGACGGCGCCGATGCCTCCGGCACGGATACTTCCGCAGCGCCCGACGATGAACCGACGCCGGGTGACGAAGGCGGCGACGGCGATGCCGCTGCCACGCCGCCGGAGGCAGACCTGCCCGCAGCCGACGACGGGGAGGACGCCTCTGCCCTGGCGCCAGAGGAAGACCCCGCCGATGTTGAGGCAGACCCCGACGACGACGAGCCGCCCCTCGATTTGGAGAGCATCCCGGCACTGTCCGGCGGGGGCTATGGTTCGGGCGGCAAATTTATGGAGTCCATCTCCGCGCCGGCCAGTGGCTCCATTGCCATTAACACGGCTGCGGATCTGCGGAAGATCGGCAATGGCTCCCCGCTGAACGGCAAATACCACCTGACGGCCGACATCGACCTGGCCGGCGCGGACTGGGTGCCCATAGGCAGCGGCGCGGAAGCCTTTACCGGCACGCTGGACGGGCAGGGGCATCTCATCAAAAACATGACCATCACCGGCGCGGTTGGCGCCGCCGGGCTGATAGCGAATACCAGCGGCAGCACCGATAAGATCGTGCTGAAGCACATCGGCCTGGAGAACGTCAACATCGACGTGAGCACCGACGGCGTGATTGGCGCGCTGCTGGCCGACAACGCGCGCGGCCATGTCATTGTCAGCAACTGCTTTGTAACCGGCAGCATCAAGGGAACGGGCTCTTCGGTGTACGCCGGGGGCCTGGTGGGCAAGTCCACAGGCTACAACCCGGGCGGCCTGCTGAATATCAGCGATTGCTACAGCACCGCCACCATCACCGTTACCGGCACCACCTATGACGGCATTTTGGAATATGCCCCGATAACGGTGATGGGCAAAGCCTTTGCCGGCGGCATTCTGGGCCGCGCCCACGACGCCGAAACCATCACCAACTGCCACAACTTCGGCGTCATCACCACCACGTCAACAGGCGTGAGCATGGCGGGCGGCATTACGGCCATTCTGGCGGACGGCGCCATCAGCAACTGCAGCAACACGGCCAATATCAGCGCCACCTCCTCCTTTGCCACCAATGACAGCGACAATGTGTTCCCCTTCAAATACATCAGCGCGGCCGGCATGCTGGCCTTCAGCGTCACGGACAACAGGATGACCACCATCACCGGCTGCTACAACGCCGGGAATATTGCCGCCACGCTGACCACCAACAAGACCGATAAAACCGATGTTTTTGCCGGCGGCATTGGCGGCCGCACCCACAGGCAAAACGTGAGCGACTGCTACAACACCGGCACGGTCTCTGCCGGCAACGCAGACGGCAGCCTGGGCTATGCGGGCGGCATTGTGGGCAGAAACTCTGCCGGCGGCTATGTTCAGCGCAGCTACAGCACGGGGGCCATCTCCGGCGCCAACCCGGGCGGCATCGTTGGGCTGGCCATGGAAGGCAGCAACACCCGCGCCAGCTATTGGCAAAGCGGCTCGGCCACCATCGGCGTTGCCGAGGGCACCGGCGCCACAACGGCGCGCACGGCCGCCGAGATGACACAGGCCAGCACCCGAGAGGCCGCCTTCTCCGGCTTTAACTTTGGGGACACCTGGGGCTTTAAAGACGGCGAAAACGGCGGCTACCCGGTGCTGCGGTTCTTCCACCCCGGCCTGCAGTATACCCCCCAGGCCACCGTGCCCGGCCCCAGCCGCGACTTTCTGGCGGCCATTGAGCCACGGAAACCGGGCGCCAGGCCCATTGCCACCAAAGCAGATCTGGATGCAGTGAGAAACAACCCGAACTGGGATTACTACCTGACGGCCAACATTGACCTGACTGGTGACTGGACGCCCATTGGCACCCCCGCAAACCCCTTCCTGGGCAGCTTTGACGGGCAGGGCTACGCCATCCATAACCTGACGGTATCGGGCCAGAAGGACAACGTGGGACTGTTTGGCTATTTGGGCGGGTCGGACTACTACAGCACGGCCAAACCGGTGATCAAGAATGTGGCGCTGGAAAATGTCAACATCAATGTAAGCGGCACCAGTGATACCGCCATGGTAACGGCCGGCGCCCTGGTGGGGCAAAACTTCCGCACCGCCGCAACCATAAGCAACTGCTATGTAACCGGCAGCATAACGGCCACCGCCGGCACCACGCGCGTGGGCGGGATTATTGGCTATACCGAGACCTACACCGGCGGCAACCTGGTTATCTCCGATTGCTACAATGCCGCCACCGTGACGGCAATAGCCCAAGGCGACGGAGACACCAATGCGGGCGGCATTATTGGCAGTGCGTCGGATGCAGGAACCATTCGCAACTGCCACAACAGCGGGACGATCACCGCCAGCTCAAAGGCGCTTTGCTCCGCTGCCGGCATTGCCGCCTCGCTGCCATCGGGCAATAAAACCCTTACAGAGTGCACCAACACGGGCAATGTGAGCGCCAGCACCACCAGCGGCAGCAGCTTCTTGGGCGCCGGGGGTATTGTGGGCTTCAACAACGACAGCGACAAGATGAGCACCATCACACACTGCTGGAATGCCGGGGATATATCGGCCTTCCTGAATGTCAGCTCTACCTCCACCGACAAAGTTTTTGCCGGGGGCATTGGCGGCAAAACCCATAATAAAGCCGTGAGCGACTGCTACAGCACCGGCAATATCTCGGCCACAAGCGTTGGCCATTTGAAGGGCTCTGCGGGCGGTATTCTGGGCAGAAGCAGCCCCCAGAGCAGCGTGCGCCGCTGCTACAGCACCGGCGACATCACCGCCTCCCAGAACCCGGGCGGCATCATTGGGCTGGCCGATAACGGCAGCTTTGCCTGGGCCTGCTATTGGAACAGCGACGCCGCACAGGTGCAGGACAGCCGCACGCTGACACAGGCGCAGAAGAAAGGCGTAGGCGCCGGCAAGGATACCACCACCCCGCTTACCGCCGCAGCGCTGAAGCAGGAGGCGTCCTTCAACCATCATTTCAGCTATTTGGAGACCTGGGGCTTTAAAGACGGCGAAAACAGCGGCTACCCGGTGCTGCGCATAAGCTACCCCAGCCTTCCCTATGTTTCCACAGTGGCCGCGCCCGTGCCAAAGCGGGAGTTCATTGTGCCCGACAGCGAAATGGACCCGCCAGACGCGGACTCCATCCCCATCTCCACCCGGGCGGAACTGGAGGCCATCCGTGACAATTTGGGGGGCAAGTACCACCTCACCGACGACATTGACCTGAGCGGCGTGGACTGGGAGCCCATTGGCGACTATCTTACCAACTATAGCGATGCCGATGCTTTCCAGGGCGTTTTGGACGGGCAGGGCCATGTGATTACCGGGCTGACGGTATTGGATTATTCCAAAACGACCGCGTCATCCGAATATAGCGGGCTGTTTGGCTATATGGGCGCGAAAGCCATTGTAAAAAACCTGGGGCTGGAGGACGTCTGTATCTACAGCAATGCCTGGTGCGTACGGGTTGGCGGGATATGCGGCGCCACCGGCTCGGCCACCATTAGCAACTGTTATGTTACCGGGCAGATCACCGGCTGGGAAACAGGCTCCAGCGGCGCCTATGTGGGCGGGCTTATCGGGATTGTTGCGGTTAACTCAAGTTTGTTTGAGGCCACGGATTGCTACAGCAGCGCTGACGTTACCGCCAGAGGCGTATCTGGTGCCTGTGTTGGCGGCATCTGTGGATATTTTATCAATAGCGGCCGCCTGTATAATTGCAGCAATTTTGGGAATGTGACCATATCCGACAGCCGGGGCAATGCCTACGCAGCCGGGATTGTTGGGCGGATTGGCGACAGCGCCAAGATGATCCATTGCCAAAACACCGGCAACGTGAATGCCTTCACAGAGGGCCACTATGGGTGTGCCGGGGGCATTGTTGCAGAAATCAGCAGCAACGACGGCGGCGTGATGGCTTCATCCAATGTTGGCGACGTGGTTTTGACGTCCTCCGCGTCCTCCACTTCCGGCCCCACCCTGGATGCGGGCGGCATTGTGGGCAACGGCTATGGCAAGGTGACCGACTGCTACAACCGCGGCAGGATATCGGCCAGCAGCGCACAGGGTGTGGCAAGCACCAACGTGTATGCGGGCGGTATTGTGGGCCATAGCATTTTGTACAGCTCCTACGTGCCGGAGATTGTGCGGTGCTACAACACCGGCAGCGTTGACGCCGGCAACCCGGGCGGCATTGCCGGAAAGTCTTTGGCAGGCGCCACCGTGGCCAACTGCTACTGGAACAGCGACAGCCCACAAAGCGCGGGTGCCACCGTGTTGGAGGGGCGGGCCGTATTTCTTGACTATAACGGCGCGGGCGGCCTGACGACGGCGCAGATGCAGCAGGCGGCGTCCTTCACCGGGTTTGATTTTACCGACGTGTGGAGCATGGTAAGCGGCCAAAACAACGGCTACCCGGTGCTGCGCGCCAAGCCGGTTCCGTTTAACGTGACGATGAAGAAGGGCTACTACGACTATGATTGCGGCAGCTATGCCAAGGGCGAAGTGGTCAGCATCACGGCCCCTGCCCCCGGCAATAACATGCGCTTTAAAGAGTGGACGACCACCACGGACAAGGTGGTGTTTGCCAACAAGAACAGCGCCGCCACCACCTTCACCATGCCCGGCCACCACGTTACCATAACGGCCACCTACGAGGAAATCCCCTACTGTGGCATTACCGTTACAGGTGGCAGCACCTATAGTTCCCGCTACCGGGCGGGCGCCACGGTCACCATCACGGCGAACTCCCCCACGGGCAAAACCTTCCGGGAGTGGAGCGCCGACGGCAGCGATGTGGTTTTTGCGGACAAGTACAGCAAATCGACCACCTTCACCATGCCCGAGCGGAAGGTGACGGTGGAGGCCCTGTTTGACAACACGCAGTACACGGTGACGGTAAACGGCGGCACGGCCAATGTGGGCACCGCCGTCTACGGCGAAACCGTTACCATTACCGCAGCCGAGCCAGAGTCCGGCAAAAAGTTCAACTACTGGACAACGAGCGATATCGGGTACTCCGCGTTTGCAGATCGGTACGCCGCACACACCACCTTCACCATGCCCGCCAAAAATGTGGCCGTGACGGCGGGGTACACCAACACCACCAAGGGCAGCCAAACCGCCCCGGGCGCGCCCACCCTGGCCAGCAAAACCAGCACCACCGTTACGCTGAACAGCATTGACGGCGCGGAATACCAGCGCGGCTCGGGCGCCTGGCAGGACAGCCCGGTGTTCACCGGCCTGTCGCCCAACACCACCTACTACTTCTACGCGCGCATGAAGGAGACCGATACGCACAAGGCGTCCTCCAGAAGCTCCTCGCTGTCGGTGCGCACAGACGCCGGCACCGGAACGGACACCCCCGGCCCCGGGCCCATTGACCCCGCCGCCCCCGATACCGACAAGGCCGACGCCGACAAAAACGCCCTGACGGAGGACACGATAAAAGGCGTCAACCCCGACAAAGACAATGTGACCGGCGATTTGAACCTGCCCACCACTGGCAGCAATGGCAGCACCATCACTTGGAAAAGCAGCCAGCCAGGCGTGATAAGTGCCGACGGCAAAGTAACGCGACCGGCCTATGGCCAGCCGGACGCGACTGTAACACTGACAGCCACCGTTACCAGCGGCGATGTTACCGATACCGTGACCATCACCGTTAAAGTGAAGGCGGAGGACGTGCCAACAGGCACCGACCCAAGTGAACCAGAAGCACCAACGGTCACCAGCGTGAAGCTGGCACAAAGCAGCCTGCGCTTGGCTAAAAAGCAAAAGGCGACCATAGGCGCCATGGTGTACCACAGTGATAACACCAGCACCAGCGATGGCCTGACTTGGGCCAGCAGCAATGAAAAAGTGGCCACAGTGAACAGCAACGGCCAGATAACTGGCAAAAAGGCTGGCAAAGCCACCATTACAGCCACAACCGAGAGCGGCGAAAGCGACACGCTGAAGGTAACTGTGGTGGCCAAGGCCGTGAAAGTCACCAGAGTGGCCATCAGCGGCAGCAAGAAACCGCTGGACGTAGGCAAAACCGCTCAGCTGAAAGCAAAAATATCGCCAAGCAAGGCCACCAATGCAGCCGTGACATGGAAAAGCAGTAAACCAAGTGTATTGCATGTGGATAAAGCCGGTAAAATCACCGCGCTAAAAGAAGGCAAAGCTACCATCACGCTGAAAGCCGGCGGCAAAACGGCTAAGGTAACCATTACAGTAGCCGCGCCGGTGAGTAAAATCACTGTAGACAAAACCAAGGTGTCGCTGGCCAAGAAAGGCAAAACGGCTGTTATCACACCAACCGTTACCTATAGCCAAGAAGGCTTTACTGCTAAGCTGACCTGGAAGAGCAGCAACACCAAGGTGGCCACGGTGAACAGCAAGGGTAAAATCACTGCCAAGGGTAAAGGCAAGGCCACCATCACCGTAAGTGCTGCCAACGGCAAAAGCGCCAAAATCAAGGTGACAGTGAAAAAATAGCGGCTAATTAAGGCTCAAAAAATCTCCGCACATTCTCCGCACGATGCTATTCAAAAGCATCAAACGATATTAAAAACCATGGTCTACTGGTTCTACAAAAATGCAAGAGAACTGCACTTAATTAAGACGCCTAAACGTCATATATTTCAGATTCAACGACTACGAACCAGTAAGCCGGGGGTTCGAGTCCCTCGCAGCGCACCACGATACACCGCTAAAAACCGTTTGGTTTGGCGGTGTTTTTCTTTTTGTGGCGGTGCGGTTTCCGCACATTTTCCGCATTTTGTTCAAGTTATGTCCAGCATAATCTGATGCACGGGCTTGCAATCAGGAAAAAGTGCACTATAATGTTTTTGGCTGGCATGACGGTAATAACGGGAGGGATATGTTGTGAGGAGTTTAAAGAGAATTGTGGTTGCCATGCTTGCGGCGCTGATGCTTGTGTCGTATGCGAGTATACCTGTGTTTGCGACAACTGCAACCGATGTAGCATTTGCTCAATCGGCGAACAATTTGTCTGAATATGATGCCAACGACATTACCGCAATAAACGCAATCATTCAGAGCAACGTCGTGCTAAACCAAAAGTATAACTCAAATGATCCAGAGCATTGGGATTTCATTGGTTTCTCGCCAATAAATGGAAAACTTAGGGTTCGTGCACTAGAATTGGGCAAAGACGATGTGGGAGCAATTGGTGGCTCCATTCATGTTTCAAATCTCACCGAATTGTACACATTAGACATAACGGACGCCGGTGTGAAAGAGGTTTATTTTTCCAACCTCCCCAAAATAGAATTTTTGCATGCCTCTGGCAATAAAATCAAAGATCTGGATTTATCAGGAATACCGAACATTGCGAGTGTACACATATCAGGGAATAAGTACAATACATCATGGAGCAAGAAGCTTGATTCATTTAATTCTATCAATATTGCCGGCTGTTACCAGTTAAGCGATTGGTATGATGCTGGTAGCATTTCAAATATAGTTAACAAGTTCACTTTTGAAAACGGTAAAACCATCACATTCAATCACACAAGTAAATATAAGATAAAGTACAACTATTACCCGTTGGAGGGATGGGGCAAACCCGGAGCGTTGCAATTCAGTGTCCACAACGTCATTCCAAGCAAATTGTTTGATGGTTGGAAATTTACACCACAATTAAAAGTCAATCTGGAAACATCTCCTGGTTATTCTTCGGCAGATAGCGGTTATTTTTATTCCAAAAGCGTCAAATCAAACACCACAATTTCTTTTAACCTCAAATCGGATGCATCAAATCCCTCTACATCGAAAACCACCAAGGTAAACTTCCCGCAGGCCAGTGTGCGCATGACACTCAACAAAGCGCTCACCATTCCTGCGGTTGCGTACACATCGAACAACAAAACCGCGAAGGTGACCTACAGCAGTTCCAAGCCCGAAGTGGCAACCGTAAGCTCCAGCGGTAAAATTGTGGCCAAGGCGCCGGGCACCACGGTGATCGCGGCAAAATCCGGCAGCAAGAAAGATACCTTGAAAGTAACGGTGCTTGCCGCCGGCGCAAAAGCCACCAAGGTGAAAAAGGTGACCGGCAAGGTGCCAACAAAAATGAGCGTGGGCGCCACCAAGTACATCACGCCAAAAGTATCTCCGGCGAATGCAACCAACGTCAAAGTTACCTATTCATCCAACAACACCGGCGTTGTCTCCGTGGACAAATCGGGCAAGCTGACTGCGAAGCAAGCCGGCAGTGCGATCATTACGATAAAAGCCGGGGGCAAGAGCGTGAGATATACGGTTACAGTCGAATGATTTGGGCAGAAAAAAGCGGGCAGGGAAATAATTCCGCACATTTTCCGCATTTTGGTCAAGTGATGGCTACTCGTTTGTGATTGACTGCCCAACCTTCTGCACGAAGTAAGGCTGCCCTGCCTATATCCGCAGTGATAATGGTAGTGAGTTTACGGCTATCGCACTGAGGGACTGGCTTCAAAATCTGAACATTGGCACCACCTACATTGAACCAGGTAGTCCATGGGAAAATGGTTATTGTGAAAGCTTCAATGCCCATATGCGGGATGAATTTCTGAATGGTGAAATATTCGATACTTTGACCGAAGCTGAAATCCTTACCAGGCGTTGGGTGGATACCTACAACACTATCCGTCCACATGGCTCTTTGGGCTATCGACCTCCAGCCCCTCAGGCGGTTCGCGCATCTGCTTAAACACAGTCAATCCTAACTCTTTTTCTATTTGCAAAATTGGGGGGGGTGACCACAATGATTGGCTTTACCCTTGGCATGGGCGGGTATATGTACTTGGCATATGCTGGAGAAAACAGTCCGCAGGTGACCATAAACTTTATTGATGAAGCCACCGGGGATGTTTTTCAAACCACAGTATACCCTAATGATTTCAATAATTGAGGAATGTATTATGATGAAATTTGAAAGCCCGGCAGAAGCCGATGAACGGCGCGCGAATGAATTGGAAACCTGCCGCAAGTGCAAAAAAGCTGTTGATGGCTTTACTTGGGACGTGAACGGCGGTTACTGTCCCTCTTGCGCGCGCACCGAAGGAAAAGACAAGGACAAACGCAGAAAATTGTGGTAACCGTACACCGCACCACAACCAGAGATTTACCCAGAGATGCCTTTGTCACCATCGGCATACCAAAACTGGCAGCCGCCACAATGACGTCTTCTCTGGCCAAGAGAACCTTGGACACAGTAAAGTGATTCACTGTTTGCCGCTTGCGTGGTGCCGGGCGGTGGGGTATAATGAGTACACACCCGGTCAGGAGGGCAAACGCTATGGCGCTCACCAAAGAAGATTTACAGGCTATTCGTGAAATGATGCAGGAAGAAAATGCTGATATACGCGCTGATATTCAAAATCTCAACAAGGGCATGAAAAAACTGAATGAAACCGTGGCGAAGATAGAAGTTAGCCATGGCCAAAAATTGAGCGCGCTATATGATGCACACGTTGACACCATGCGAAATGCTACCACCATAAAGGAACTGGATGCCAAGGTAGAGAACCACAGCCACCGCATTTTCGCGCTTGAACAGGCGGCCAACAAATAGGGAGCAAACAGGAAAATCTCCGCACATTCTCCGCACGATGCTATTCAAAAGCATCAAACGGTACTGAAAACCATGGTCTACTGGTTCTACAAAAATGCAAGAGATTCACACTTATTTAAGACGACTGAACGTTATTTATTGTGGATTCAACGACTACGAACCAGTAGGCCGGGGGTTCGAGTCCCTCGCAGCGCACCACGAAAAACCGCTTTGTATCGCAAGATATGGGGTGGTTTTATTTTTTGTGTTTTGGTGAAATGTCACTCATGCTCAAGATTTGTTCAAGAATGAGGCAAAAAAGGGGCCGGGGCACTCGATTTTGGGGTGCTCCGGTTCTCTTCTATTCAAGTATCTTTATCCCGTTCTCCCAGCGTCCGATGCGGTTGCCAAGATGTGTTATTGCACCGCTATATGGATCCGCCTCGACATTTACCTATGGACTGCTTTCCGGTT
>JAAYCI010000009.1 GCA_012729855.1 Oscillospiraceae bacterium | reverse complement strand
CTCTTTTTTGCGCGTCTTGGCCTGAGCCAATTCGTCGGTTAGCCCCGACAGGCTTAGCTGTTTATTCATGCTCCTATTTTACCATATCGTAGAGTTTACCGCATCCTTTTTCTGTGCGGTGTTGCCCAAGGTCCTTGTGTGTGCATTGCCTGAAAAACAAACCCATTTCTCTTTGCTCCTTCTTATACCGCCCAATACCGGCATTGGCAGGGGTTTTAATAAAAAATAAGAAAAGAGCTGCGGGGGCAGCCCTTTTCTCATAGAGGGGTGGGAAAGTACAAATAAAGTGTGTGCTTTACTGTGGCTTTATTCTAGCCCTCCGCACTAAAAATGTCAACGCCGAAGTTGGCTTTTTGCTTTATTAAACACTTTACATTCCAGAATTAAACTTATATAATTAAACAAATAATCACAGTTTGATTTTGTTTGAAAAAATAAAAAATAATGTCGACGTTTTTTGCTTAATTTTATTAGATTTTGAAAAGAAAATAGGGAGAGAAAAGCCAATGGATGACCTGGATAAAAAGATACTGGCGCTGCTTTCCAACAACGCCCGCGCCACCATAAAAGAGATTGCCGCCAAGGTGTCGCTCACGTCGCCGGCGGTGTCGGAGCGGGTGCGCCGGCTGGAGCGCACCGGCGTGATAGACGGCTATACCGTGCGGCTGAACCCTGGCCTCACCCGGGGCAGCGTGCGGGCAGTCATCAGCATCTATGTGCCCCCGCCCGACCGCGAGCGCTTTTTACAGCTGGTGCTGGAGGAGACCGCCGTGGAGGAATGCCTGCAGGTAACGGGCAACCAGAGCCACATGGTGTTGGCCCGCTGCAAGGACATTGAGGCGCTGGAGGCGCTGGTGAGCCGGCTGCAGAAGCTGGGCCAGACCAACACCCAGATCATCTTGTCGGCGCTGAAGAGCAAGTGATGGCGTAACCCTTAAAACCGCCGGGTTTTGCTTGTGGGGCGGGGGGTTTCGTGATACAATATAGGCCGATGCCAGCCGGCCGGACCATGAGAAGTACCAGTTGGACAGGAAACCACAAGGGGGAGAGCGTTTGGGCGAGTTGAACGGAACCGGTGCGGCGGCGCCCGGCGCGGTGAAGCTTTCCCCGTATGGTGGCACACCTGCCCAAGGCCCCCTGCTGCGGGGGGAAGTGGCCGCGGAGACGCCGTTGTCGGTGGCGCGTTGCCTGGGCATTATCGTGCTGGGGCTGTTCCCGCTGCTTGGCCTGGCGGCCTGCCTGGCCTGGGGCTTTGGCCGCAATACCCGGCGCCAAAAGCGCAATTTGGGCCGTGCCATGCTGTGGCTGCACGGGGCGGCGTTGGCCACCATCATTATTCTGCTGGCCGTTTGGGTGGCCGGGCTGGCGGCCTGATGAAATATGAACATATGGAGCGTATAACATGAAAAAAACCGCAATGGTACTTTGCATTCTGCTGTTGGGGGTTGCGTTGGCGGCCTGCAGCGGCAATACCATGCCGCCGCCCTCCTCGCTGGCCGGCAGTTCCCAGCCGGATGACAGCGCCGTTGGCGGCAGCTCGGTGCCCGGCGGCGGCAGCACGGCGCCCACCGGGGCCGATAAGGACTATAAGGCGGTTATTGAGGCCTCCCGTCCGGCAGAGCTGAAGGACCTGGCCCTCTATGGCATTGTTACCGGCCCGGCGGACGCCCTGTACCCGGATGTATTCAGCGCCGCCTTTGGCTTTGAAGAGGCCGACATGCAGCGCTACGCCATCAGCCTGGGCATGGTGAACACCCAGGCTTACGGGGTGGCCATCATCCTGCCGGCCGAGGGCCGCCAGCAGGCGGTGCTGGACCAGGTAGACGCCTTTGTGGAGATGCAGCGCCGCGCCCAGGAGAACTACCTGCCCGACCAATACGAGATTGCCATGGCCGCCCAGGTGGAGATTGCCCCCACCGGTGAGGTGCTGCTGGCCATGTGCGAGGACGCCACCACCGTGATGGACAACATGCTGGCTGAGCTGGCTGCCTGACGCAGCCGGCCGGGCGCGCCGCCCAATTGTGTCTCAATTGTAAAAAAGCTGTAAGCAGCGGTGAAAATTGGGCGCGGCGCATTGTATTATTCGCACCAGCGTGGTATGCTTTGGGCAAATAGGGGTTAGCCGGCGGCCCGCGCAGGCATTTCCCCCAGCGGAAGGAGCGGATGATTTTGGCAACGGCAATAGAGAATTTCGGGATATACATCATCAAGGCCAAAAACGGCAAGGTGCTGGAGGTTGGCGAGTTCAACCGCGAAAACGGCGGCAATGTGCGCCTGTGGGCCGAAGCGGGCGGCAACACCCAGCAGTGGCAGTTTGAAAAGGTGACGGACGACTACTACCAGATTGTGAACATCTTCTCCGGCAAGGTGCTGGACGTGGCCATGCAGGGCGCGGAGGACGGCGCCTGGGTGCACCAGTGGGATTACATTGGCGCCGACACCCAGCTGTGGGCGCTGGAGCCGGCCGGCCGGGGCTGGTACAAGATAAAGAACAAATTGTCGGGCAAATGCCTGGACCTGGTGGGCCTGGGCAGCATGGACGGCACCCCGGCCCAGATATGGCACGACGTGGACGGCACCACCCAGAAGTGGAAGCTGGTGAAGCCGGAGGATGCCGCCAAAAAGCCTGCCGCCCGCAAGCCCGCGGCGAAAACGGCGGCCAAAAAACCGGCGGCGAAGAAGCCGGCCGCCAAAAAGCCGGCTGCCAAGCGCGGCCCGGCCAAAAAAGCCCCGGCCACACCGCCGGCAGACCCCAAGGCGTGACCAGCGCGCCAAGACCATGAATGCAACAAGCCGGGACAAATAAGCCTCCCGGCTTTGTTTTGGGCAGTGCAACCTATGACGAACGAAGGGCGGGTGGCCTGTGCGCAAGAAGAACAACGCGTTCGGCATGGATGCCCGCCAGCGGGAGGAAAAACGCCGCAAGCGCTACGAAAAGCCCATCTGGCGCAGCATTGCCGGGCTGCTGCTGGCGTGGCAGCTCCTCATTGTGGCGGGGTTGGCCTGGCTGTCGTTTTCTGCGCAGCAGGCGCACCCGCTGGCCGGCACATTCGGCAGCCTGCTGCTGGCGGCGCTGTTGCCGGGCGTGCCGCTTACGGTGCTTTGTACCGTGCAGTGGGTGCGCATCAAAAAGGGGCTGTGCGGGGAAACGCCACAGCTGTACCTGGGCTGCGGTGTGGTGGGCCTTGGGGTGATGGCGCTGTTGCTTATAGCCTGGGCCATTACGGCCATACTGGGTGTTTAGCGGCTGCCCGCAAGGCAGTGCCGTTTGGCATTAAGATATGCATAAAAGGAGATGGAACGGATGATGAAACTGGTGCTGCTGCGCCACGGCGAGAGCGAATGGAACCGGCTGAACCTGTTTACCGGCTGGACGGACGTGCCCCTGAGCGACAAGGGCTGGCAGGAGGCCGCCGAGGCCGGCAAGCTGCTGCTGGACGGCGGCTATGACTTCGATTTATGCTATACCTCCTACCTGAAGCGGGCCATTGACACCCTGAACACCGTGCTGAAGGAGATGGACCGCGAGTGGCTGCCGGTGGTGAAGGACTGGAAGCTGAACGAGCGCCACTACGGTGCGCTGCAGGGCCTGAATAAAGCCGAGACCGCCGAAAAATATGGCGACGAGCAGGTGCTGGTGTGGCGCCGCAGCTACGACACCCCGCCCCCGCCGCTGGAAGACGGCGACGAACGCAGCGCCCGCCTGCAGGCCGCCTACCGCGACGTGGCCCCCGCGCTGCTGCCCCAAACCGAGAGCCTGGCCATCACCATTGACCGCGCGTGGCCCTACTTTGAGGCCGTGATACGCCCGCAGATGCTGGCCGGAAAACGGGTGCTCATCGCCGCGCACGGCAACTCGCTGCGCGCGCTTGTGAAGATGTTCGACAACGTGAGCGACAAGGACATCGTGAGCCTCAATATCCCCACCGGGGTGCCGCTGGTGTATGAGTTTGACGATGATTTCAAGGTGCTGAACAAGTTCTACCTGGGCGACGCCGAGGCCATAAAGGCCAAGCAGGAGAGCGTGGCCAACCAAGGCAAAGCGAAATAGTGTGATACAGCAAAGAGACCCACGCCAAACCCTGAGGGTTATCGGGATAAACAAGTAGTGTCTGCCTTAACCGCACCAACGGCGGATTCGGCAAATACTTCTTTATCCCTACCCGGGTAATGCGCAGGTCTCTTTTTGTTTGTTCGCAATCAGTCCACGTTCACATACACGGTAAGCACGGCAATGGCAATCACGATGGTGTCGCCGTCGCCCAGGGCTTTCACTTCCAGGCCCTTGGCCGACATGCCGCCGGCTTTGATTTCCACCTCGGTTTCGCCCACCGGCACGGCTTTGTGCACGGCGTCCACGTCCACCTTTTCGGGGAAGGGCACGCCAATCTCCACCTTCACCTTCATGTTCTTGGCGGGGTCTTTCAGGTTCAAAACGTCGTTCAGGCCGCACAGGCAGCTGTGAGACACCGCGTCGCGCACCGCGCGGGTGGCCGCCGTGGTAACGTTCATGCCGTGCAGGTCTGCGCCCATGCCGAACTCTACAATATAGCGTTTGAATGCCATGCCTTTTACCTCCATTTTTACGGGGTTTTCCCCAAACTTGATTGTTCCATTATAGCATGTCTTGCGGCTGCGGGGTGCGGCTAAAAGCCTGTGGCCCCACAAAAATACAGCGCGGGTTTTGGCTATTCTGCCGGTTTATGCCCCTGCCGAGTCGCTTGCATCGCTTAAAACACGCGATATATCCGCCGGGGATTTTTTGTCTATCAAGGCGGACGATTGAGCAGGGCTTTGTGCCTTGCGATTGACTAGCGCCGCAGCGCTGTTTCGGAGCGCAACCGGGCAAAGCCCGGCGCCCAGCGCGAAGATGGACAACGCAGAGAGACGGAAAAGCACCAAGGAGATATCCGTGCT
>JAAYCI010000095.1 GCA_012729855.1 Oscillospiraceae bacterium | reverse complement strand
TCTTGCGGCTCACGCTGCGCGGCTGCGCCGCACAGGTTCGCCGGGCGCGGGAAAATTTGTTTGCCTTGGCCTGCTGCGCACGGCCAGCTAGCGACGACGCAAGCCAAATTTTGCCCTTCGGGCCCTAAGCCTTCCCCACCGCGCCAAAAATCTCGTACTTCTCACGCACGACGGCCTTGATGGCCTCCACGCCCGGGGCCAGCAGCTTGCGGGGGTCGAAGCCCTTTTTCTCACGGTCCTTGCCAGCCTCAATGTATTCCCGGGTGGCCGCCGCAAAAGCCAGCTGGCACTCGGTGTTCACGTTTATTTTGGCCACGCCCAGATTGATGGCCTTCTGGATCATATCCTTGGGAATGCCCGTGCCGCCGTGCAGCACCAGCGGCATGCCCTTGGTGGCGTTGTTTATTTTCTCCAGGGTATCAAAGTCCAGGCCCTTCCAGTTTTCCGGGTATACGCCGTGGATATTGCCGATGCCGGCGGCCAGAAAGTCGATGCCCAAATCGGCGATGCGTTTGCACTCGGCCGGGTCGGCCACTTCGCCGCCGCCCACCACGCCGTCCTCCTCGCCGCCTATGGAGCCCACCTCGGCCTCAATGGACATGCCCGCCTCGTGGGCAATGCGCACCAGCTCGGCGGTTTTCTCCACGTTTTCGTCAATGGGGTACTTGCTGCCGTCAAACATGATGGAGGTGAAGCCGGCGTCTATGCACTTGAAGCTGCCCTCGTAGGTGCCGTGGTCCAGGTGCAGCGCCACCGGCACGGTGATGCCCAGGCTTTTGTCCATGGCCTTTACCATGGCGGCCACCGTGGCAAAGCCACCCATGTACTTGCCGGCGCCCTCGCTCACGCCCAGAATCACCGGGCTGTTCAGCTCCTGCGAGGTCTCCAGCACCGCCTTGGTCCACTCCAGGTTGTTGATGTTGATCTGTGCCACCGCATAATGGCCGTCCCGTGCTTTTTTCAGCATGTCGGTTGCATTTACCAGCATGGTCATCGCCTCCTGTTTTGTTAGCGCTGTATGCAAGCGCCATGTACTTGCACACAGCGCTTGCATGCATCTTTTCGTTGCGCGGGGCCAAAAGCCGCCACGCCTGTCGTCATTGCTACCAGTATACACCCCGTACCGCGCAAAATCAATTTGCATTCTGTTAATTAACGGCGAAGCCGGCATTCCGCAGGCATACATTGCGCGTCCTGCTGCTTTCCCGTGTTTTGGCTGCCCGCTTCCGTCTGCCACTCCCGCCACCGGTTCTATGCGTTAACTGGCAGAACTGGAGAAATAAACCAAGGCCGGCGGCCCAAATTCTCCGATATTCCCGTCTTGACAATCCCGATTCAACCCCGTGTTTTGTGGAAAACCGCGCGAATCTTGTTGAAAACTGCCGCCCGAACCATCTTTCCACAGCGAAAATGCCCGGAAGCACCCCATTTATCCACATTTTCAACGAGGTTTTCAACGGCATGGGAAAATCCCACCCCATCTACCCGGTGTATAACCTCTCACGTGCCGGAAGCCCATCGGGCTAAAATGGCAGGAATTGCATGATGGATTGCGGCGCTTTTCCGCTTGGCATTGCGCGCCGCCAATTTCGGGTGGAAAAGCGGGGCGCAATTTGCTATACTAGAACCACTTCAAAACTGAAACAGTTTTGAAGCCGCGCACGACAATGCGCGGCAATCGCCCAGAGGGCGATTGGTTCGCCGTTCATAGTCAAACGCACACCTGCAAGGTGTGCCGGCAGGCTTTGCCCGCCGGCTTGAAAGCCGTCTCGGTTTTCAAGGGGTTTGACTATATAATACACCTGATTATTGCAAAGTGGTGGTTCCGGTGCACTGTGCGGGGCCGGGAGTGGGGTTTCAATGGCAGAGAGGGCGGAAACAACGGCCAACCAGCCGGTTTACGGGCGCAACGCCGTGGCCGAGCTGCTGAAAAGCGGCGCCGAGGCCGACACGGTGCTGCTGGCCGACGGCCTGGACGACAAGACCGTGCGCTATTTTACGGCGCTGGCCAAGCAGGCCGGCGCCGTGGTGAAGACCACCCGTACCGCCAAGCTGGACGAGCTGTGCGGCGGCCGCCACCAGGGTGTGGCTGCCTTTGTGGCCGAGGTAGCCTACGCCACACTGGACGAACTGCTCCACGCCGCCGCCGAAAAAAATGAAGACCCGTTTATCCTGATAGCCGACGGTATTGAAGACCCCCACAACCTGGGCGCGCTGATACGCAGCGCGCTGCTGTGCGGCGCCCATGGGGTGGTCATTCCCAAGCGGGGCGCGGCGGGTATTACGCCGGTTACCATGAAGGCCTCGGCTGGGGCAGCGGCGCTGCTGCCGGTGGCCCGGGTGGCCAATATTGGCGAAACGGTGCGCCGGCTGAAAAAGGCCAACCTGTTCGTTTGGTGCGCCGACACCACCGGCACTCCGCTGGGCAAACAGGACCTCTCGGGGCCCATTGCCCTGGTGCTGGGCAGCGAGGGGCGGGGCGTGTCGCCCCTGGTAAAAAAGCTGTGCGACGGCGCGGTGATGCTGCCCATGGCCGCCGCCGGCGGGGTGGACAGCTTCAACGTCTCGGTGGCCGGCGGCATTTTGATGTACGCGGTGTATAGCCGCCGCCATTCTTGAACAGCCATACAAGCCAATAACTGCAGGCCGCGCCGTTTTTTTCGCTCAGGCGCCGCCCATAATTACGGGATGCCGCTACTGCGCGCCGGCATGCGATGTTTCTGAACTTTACTTCTTTGAAGGATATGTATTACACGGCGCCGATGCTACGCGTCGGCATGCGATGTTTCTGAACTTTTTCTTCGAAAAAGTGCGAAACATCGGAATGGAGATGAAGCCTTTGGACAACCAGCACAAGCGCTCCAGCGGGGCGGTAGACGATATCCTGCATGAGCTGAAGGGCAAGGGCGCCAAGGCGGAAGGCGCCGCCGGGCGCTCTGTGGAGGATATTCTGGCCGAGATGGGCATGGGCGGCGAGAAGCCGTCTGTTTTCACGCCCCGGCCCAGCAGCCGCAAGCCGGCGCAGCCTGCCGCTGAAAGCACCCCGGTAACACAGCCGGCAGCCGGCACCCCGCCGGCGCCCCCTGCCCTGCCTGAAACACTCAAGGCCCCGCCGCCTGCGGCCCAGGCGCAGCCTGCCCCGGCCACACAGCAAGCGGCCGCACCCCCGGCGCAAAGGCCTGCCGCACCAGCTGCCAGTGCTCCCCAAACCGCCCAGCAGCCGGCCCAACCGGCAGCCAGGCGCCCGCTGGAGAAAACGGCGCAGTTCGACGCGCCCACCGCCGATAACTGGAACGACGACGCTATCTGGGACGACAACGCCGACAGCGAGCCCCTCGACACCCCGCCCAAAAAGCCCGGCGGGCAGACCTCCATCTGGGACATTGAGGTGACCCGCGCCGCCCAGGCCCCCCGCACGGGCAAGGCCGCCGCGCTGGACAGGGTGGACCCCGACAAGTTTACCGGCGACACCGAGCTGCTGAGCTGGTTTGCCGAGGACGGCGACCTGCTGGCCAGCAAAAAGGACCAGAAGCGGGCGGCCAAGGCCCGTAAAAAGCAGGAGGCCGCCGACCGCCGCGGGCAAAAGCAGCGTGGCCGGCCCGCGCCGGAAGGGGACTCTCCCGCGCCCGACGCCATAGAAGCCGAAGCCCCCGCAGCGGCCAGCGGTGATACCCAGTTCTTTGCAGCCCCAAGCGCCACGGCTGAGTTCCCCGCCCAAAGCACAGCGCCAGCCGACACGCTGGGCTTCGCAGCCCAGACCGCCACCGAAGCGCCCGCTTTCCAGGAGCCGCCGGCCACCGGGGCCCCGCGCGCGTCCATGGATGAAACCACCGTCTTTATGGCGGAAATTGCCACGGCCGATACCACCGAGACCCACGTGGAAGCCCACCACACGGCCGTGCGGGAGACCACCGTTTTCACCCCGCCGGCTGCGGAAGCGGAAAGCTTCTTCCATGCGGCGCAGGACGACGGCATGGCCGCCCTCAAGGACATCACCGCCACGCAAAGCTTTTCCATCGACGCGGTGATTCTGGACGACGACAGCAGCGGTACCATCACCGTTACCACGCCGGTGCCCGGCGCCGAAGCCAACGCCCCCCGCCACGATACCCAGCCCTACGACCTGCCCGGCCTGGACGCCGAGGCCGAGAAAATACCCACCGCCGCCTACACACAGGAGTTCGAGTCGGCCGAAAGCCCCGAGTTCCAGCGGGTGGTGGAGGGCGTGCGCAGTTTGTATGTGGACGACATGGTGGACGACCGCTTCCGCGAGTTTTTCAGCGAGACGGTGATTGTGGAGCGCGCCGAGGTGACCCAGGGCCTGCGCGCCAAGAAACGCAAGAGTAAAAAATCGCGCACCGCCATACTGACGGGCGAATTTGCCAAGCTGGCCGAAATGGCCGAAATGGCCGAGCAGGCCGAAGCCGCCGAGGCCGAAAGCCCCGAGGCCGCCGCCCTGGCCGAGGACGAATGGGAGGACTACGACCGCCCGCAGGACGCCCCGGCCATCGAGCGGGACATTGCCGCGCTGCGCACCACCCTCACCCGCCGCACCATCATCACCGGCGCACTGGCCGTGCTGCTGCTGTGGCTGGGCTTTGGCTTCTCCGGCGGGCTGCCGGTGCCCGGCTTTATGGCCCCGGCCACCAGCCCCCTTGTGTTCGCCATTGTCTATCTCATTTTGCTCGTAGCCGCCATAGCTGTGAACTTCACCACGGTGGCCACGGGCCTTGTGGGCCTGGTGCGCGAGCCCACGGTGGACACCACCGCCGCGCTGGCCGCGGTGGCGGGGCTGCTGCAGGGCATTGTGTTGCTGGTGAACGCCGTTACCGGCACACCGGGCACCGCCACCCTGTTTGGCGCCGTGGCCGCGCTGCTGCTGGCCTTCAACGCGCTGGGCAAACGGCTGCGCGCAGTGGCCATCCTGGGCAACTTCCAGTTGGCCAGCGCCGGGCACGACCACAGCGCCGCCTATGTGCTGGGCGGCGGCGCCGACGTGGCCTACAACATCACCAGCGGGCTGGAGGAGGAGTTCCCCACCCTGCTGGTGAGCCGCCCCACCACCCTGGTGAAGGGCTTTTTGCGCCAGAGCTTCTCCCAGCGGTGGACCGACCGCATCGCCCGCATCATGGGCTGGGTGCTGCTGGCCGCGGGCCTGGCCATCGCGGTGGTCACCTGGTTCATCGCCAAAGACCTTTTCGCCGCCCTGTCGGCCTTTGCGGCCACGCTGTGCATCGCGGCGCCGCTGTCCTCCAGCCTGGTGTCGGCCATCTGCAGCCGGCTTTTGCAAACCACCACCGCCCGCATTGGCGCCGTGGTGCCGGGCTGGTCGGCCATTGAGGAGCTGGGCGGAGTGAACGTGGTGATGGCAAACGCGCGCGACATCTTCCCGCCCAGCGCGGTGCAGCTGAAAGGCATCAAGACCTTTGAAAAGGAGCGCATCGACGTGGCCATCCTGTACGCGGCCAGCGTACTGATAGAGGGCTGCGGCACCCTGCGGGACATCTTCCTGGGGGTCATCCAGGGCAAAAGCGACATGCTGTACAAGGTGGAGAGCCTGGTGCAGGAGCCGGGCCGCGGCTTCAACGCCTGGGTGGAGAACAACCGCGTGGTCATCGGCAACCGCGAGATGCTGCAAAAGCACGGCGTGCAGCCGCCCCCCATGGACGTTGAGGTGAAGTATGTGCCCGACGGCTTCTTCCCGGTATACCTGGCCGTAGCCGGCCGGCTGTGCGCCATGTTCATTGTGGGCTACAGCGCCGACGCTGAAGTGGCCGACACGCTGAACGGCCTGGTGAAAAGCGGGGTGTCGCTGCTGGTTACCAGCGACGACATGAACGTGACGGGCGAGCTGGTGGAGCGCATCTACGACCTGCCCCACGGCGTGATAAAGGTGCTGGGCCCGCGCGAGGAGGCCGTGATGAAGCCCCTGACCGCCTACCTGCCCGAGAGCGAGGGCGTGATGACCCACATGGGCACCTTTGCCAGCTTCATTGGCGGCATGCGGGCCGCCGCCGGCTGCGCCGCCAGCGAGCGCATGAGCACCTTTGTGCAGATCGCCTCCATGGTGCTGGGGCTGGTGCTGTGCGCGCTGCTGGCCTTCAGCGGCACGCTGGCCGGCATCGGCATGGCCATCGCCCTGCTGTACCAGGCGGGCTGGACACTGCTGGTGTGCGCGCTGCCGCTGACAAGAAGGTATTAGGCGGGGTAAAGCCGTAAAATAAAAGATACAAAGTGCCGTTGGGAGACGATTTCCATCGGCACTTATTTTTTGCTGCTTATGTTCTGGGGCATTTATTCAATATCATAGCATAAAGCAGGCCCATACATACCCATTTTCGGCAATATGTGAAGCGGGGCAATCTTTAAAGACTGCCCCGCTTTTTTATAGTACATCATAGCCGCCTACCCAAACACCACCGCATTTTCCCGCCCGGCCGGCAGGTACGCTACATAGCTTTTGCCGGGGGCCACCAGCACCTCGGTGCCGTCTTCCAGGTACAGGTGCAAATCGTCTTTGGGCCCGCCCTTCTGCCAGATGAGCGGCAGCACGCCGCCGGCGGTGCAGTACCAGCCGGTGCCCTCGGTCATGTCAAACTCGGTCACCTGGCCGTCGGGCTTTAGGGTGATGTTGCAGTTCAGCAGCAGCAGGTTGGTGTATTGCAGCGGCGTGCCGTCCTCGTCGGTGTGGGGCGCGCCAAAAATGCTTTTGGCGTACAGGCCGGTGTCGGCGCTGTAGGCAAAGCCGGCCTCAGCCGCCCCCGAAAAGCTGAGGGTGACGGTGGTGGCCGCGCCCGTGGCGGGCGTGGGGGTGTCTGAAAAGCGGAACAGGGTGTGCACCGTGCCGGCGGGGTCTATGCCCAGGTGGTCGCGGCCGGCGGCCAGCAGGGCGGCGTCGGTAAACCAGCAGTATTCCTTCAGGTAGCCGCCGGGCTTGGGGTTGCTGCGGGCTTCGTCGAACCAATAGGCCGTGCGGCCCAGGTAGAGCCCGTCAATGCTGTCGGCGCCGGTGACGTCCAGCAGGTTGCGGGCATATACCGAACTGCCGATGTGGGCCAGGATACTGTTCAGCGGCAGGGCAAACTGCACAAACTGGTCGCGCGTGGAGCGCACCGGCCCCACCTGCGGCACACTGCCCATGTCGGCGTACAGCGCCATCAGCCGGGTGATGCCGCCCTCGGTCAGCATCTCCACCAGCACGTCGGCGGCGGCCAGGCCCCGCTGGGGCAGGGCGCGGTCGTTGTTGGCCACCATCACGGCCACCGGGCGGGCGTCCTGCGCCACGCCCTCGGCCTTGGGCAGGCCGGTCAGGGCGTTCAGCGGCCCGGCTTCTGGCAGGGGCTGGGGCACGGGTTCAGGGTCGGGTTCGGGCTGCGGCGGGGGCGGCACACTGCTGCTGGCCGGCACAGACGGCACGCTGCTGCCGGCCGGGGGGCCTTTCTCGCCACAGCCGCCCAGCAGCAAAACCAGCAACAGCACCAGCGCCAAAGCGGCCGGTGCCATTGCCGGGAATGTGCGCGTTCTACCTCGAAGCATCAGATATTTCCAAAGGGCGCCCCACACGAGGCCAGGCGCCCTTTTCTCCTTTTCAGCTGGTTGGGCCGGCAGGGCTCATCAGTCATCCGGGCCAATCTGGTTCGGATCCACGGTGCCTTCGCCCACATGGTCGCCCGAGGTGCCGCTCTTCAGGCCCGCGTAGAAGTTCTCCGACTCGGTGTCGTCCACCACGCCAATGTAGGTGGTGCCGGGGTTGATGACAACCGGATCCCCGCTGCCATCCAGCTTCTCCAGCGTCAGGGGCGAATCGGCCGGGCCCTTGCGCCAGATGATCAGCTCGTAGCCGCCCTCGCTGAAATAGAAACCGCCGCCGCCGTGGTCAAAGTCCACCTGCACCAAGCCGCCTGTGGCGCTGGTGCCCGGCCAGTAGCTCATCGGGGCATACAGCACCAGCACGTTTTCAAACGTAACCTGCGCGTTGTTGTTGGCGTCAATGGTGGGCTGCACCGCACCGGTACCGGAGTTGAACATGCTCATGTCATAGGTGCCGGTGGCCTCGTTGTACTCAAAATGGGTACGGTAACTGGCGCTGTGGATGACGGTAAACTCGTCCGCGGTGCCGTCCTGGGGCACACGGGCAGCTTCATCCCAGCGGCCAAAGTAAAAGAAGGGGCTGCCGTAGGTGCGGCTGTCGTCGTAGCCTTTGGCCGCCACGGTGTTGGCAATGTGCTCACCGTCCACGTTGTGCCAGGAATAGTAGCTGGCGTTACGCTCCGGCTCGCCCCACCACAGGGGGCCGTCGTTGGGCTGCAGGTCGTAGTTGCCAAAGTAATCGTAGTCCCGCAGGTACCAGTTGGCCGGCTGGTTCTGGGAAGGCCCCTCGTGCACATAGAAGCCATAGGTGGGAATGAGCAGCTGGACAAACTGGTCGCGCGCGGAGCGCAGCGAGCCCACCCGCGGGATGTTCTCGTAGTCCTGGTACATGGCCATAAAGCGGGTAATACCGCCCTCCACCTTGCTCTCCACCAGTATCTGCGCCTCGCTGAGGCCATAGGAGGGACGGGAGTCGAACACATTGTTCACCATAACGGCCGCAATGCGCTTGCCTTCCGGGTAATCCGGGCCTTTTTCCTCGCCGGTAAGGTAGGCCGCCTCCAAAACGGACGCTTCAGGCTCCGGTGTGGAGGAGGATGTGGCCGGCGGCGCAGAGGCCGGCGGGGTGGAAACGCTGGTGGAAGAGGAGGAGTCATCGCCGCCGCAGGCCGCCAGGCCCACTGCCAGCACCGCCGCAAACGCGGCAAGAATCAGCTTTTTCATAGGTTCATCCATTCCTTAGTTATAAAGTGATGGGCGCAGGAGCGTTGTTTAGCGCTACCCTATAGGGCATGCCGCCCGGTGAACGGTTCAGGGGTAAACATCAATTGCATATTGTACAACAAAGTGCAGGCTTTGTCGAGAGGGCGCCGGGCATTCCATGATTATTTCACAAAAGCGGACGTGCCTGTCAATACTCTATTCCCTTGCAGGCGGGGCGCCCCGCCTCAAACGAGTGGGCCAGGCAGCGCATCTCGGTGGCATAGTCGGCCCGGGCCAGCAGGGCGGCGTCGGCGCCGCGGCCGGTAAGCACCAGCTCCAGCGCCGCGGGGCGGCTGTCCAGCAGGGCGTCCAGCTGCGCGCGGGGCACAAGGCCGGCCTCCAGCGTGCAAATCACCTCGTCCAGCACCAGCAGGTCGGTGGTGGGCATCAGCGCGGCGGCCCGGGCCAGAATGGCCTGCTGCCCGGCGGCGCAGGCCATTTTTTCGGCGGCGTCCATCTGCCAGAGGAATTTTTCCGGCGCCGGCGGCGACACCACGGTAACGCCCAGCTTTTCCAGCGCCGGCACCTCGCCGGAAGCGCCCGTTTTTAAAAACTGCACAAAGGCCACCCGCAGCCCCTGCCCGGCGGCGCGCACCGCCAGGCCCACCGCCGCGGTGGTTTTGCCCTTGCCGTTGCCGGTATATACGTGCACACAGCCCTGCACTGGCGCCCCTCCTTCCATCCTGTTAGTTGGAACGATAATCCGGCGGCACAACGCCCATCACTTCCACTAGGCCGTCCCGCATCAGCATGGCGGTACTGGTTTGCACGGTGAACCCGCAGCCGTTGTCGGCCATCCACTCGGGGTAGGGCTTGCGGGGCAGGGCCAGCTGGCTCAGCATGGACATGATCACCCCGCCATGGGTAACGCACACCGCCGCGCCAATGCCGTTGTCTATCAGGTAACGCAGCATGGTGCCCAGCGCGCGGGCGGTGCGCGCGGAAAAGGCCTTGCCGCTCTCGGCGCCCTCGGGCACCACGTCGCTGGCGGGGTCCATCCACCGCTTGAAGTCTTCGTCCTCCACCAGCTCCGCCACCCGGCGGCCCTCAAACGGGCCAAAAACGTTCTCCCGCAAGTCCTCCAGCACAAAGCGCTCGGGCATCTCGGGGTAGAGGATCTCCGCCGTTTGCAGCGCCCGCCGCATGGGCGAAGAGAACAGCACCGGCACCTGCGGGTAGCGGTACTGCCTGGCCAGCGTCTGCAGCTGCTCGATGCCCGGCTGGCACAGCGGGATATCCAGCCCGCCGCCCACATAAACGCCGTCAAGGTTGCCCTGGGTAAGGCCATGGCGGATAAGGTGCAGCTTGAATGTTTTCATGGGTTTCTTCCTCTGCCAAAAAAATGATGGAAAATTTGTGCATTTGCTCAAAAACTTTTGCGCACACTACATTTAGCGCCCGGCGTGGCCAGCCGGTGGCACATGTTGCGGCGTGGCACAAAAAAGCGTGAAAATTGGTGAACTATAGAGGCCTGTTTGCCTTTTCAGATGACTTTACAAACCGTTTTCGATACACTATAATTTACACACCGTAATGGGGATGCCCCTTATTTTTTTAGCGGCAGGGCGCCCAAATTACATCATATGGTACGAGGAGTGTGCGGCATGGCAACACAGTTCAGCAGAATCATCACCCTTTTGCGCAAGGAGCGCGGCGTAACCCAAAAGCAGGCGGCCGAGGAACTGGGTGTGAGCCAGGCGCTGCTAAGCCACTACGAAAAAGGCATCCGCGAATGCGGGCTGGAGTTTGTGGTGCGGGTGGCCAACTATTATGACGTATCCTGCGATTACCTGCTGGGCCGCAGCGCCGACCGCAGCGGCCTGACGCTGAATGTGGACGACATTCCGGCGCCCGACGCCACCGCCAACAAGGACGGGCATTTCCGCGGCAGTGTGCTGCCCACGCTGAACCGCAAACTGGTAAGCAACAGCCTGAATATCCTGTACGACAAGCTTTCCGCCAACCCCGACCGCGCGCTGGTGAGCGAGATGAGCGCCTTTCTGATGCTGGCCGTCTACCGGATGTTCCGGCTGCTGTACAGCTCGGCGCCCAAGAACGCGGTCAGTATGTTCAGTGTGCCGGGCAGCCTGTGGAACGGCTACGCCTGCGGCGCGATGGACAAGGCCGCCGCCAACGTGAACGCCATTTTAAAGGGCGACGACATTGGCCTGGGCACGCCGATGAAGGACACCTCGGCTTTTGCCATGACCACCGAGAACCTCTCCAAAGACTACCCGCTGTACGCCACCAGCCTGCTGAACCTGATTAAAACCAGCGAAGAGCGGATTGGGGGGGCATAGCCCCGGCCTGGCTTTGGCCGCGCAGCGGGCAAAACAGGCGCACCCGCCGCATCGCGAAGAGCCCCACGGCGCCTGACTGCGCCCGCAGGCGCGTTTCGAGTGCAACCGCCGCAGGCGGCTCTTGGCACGAGATTGATGGCACGCGCGAAGCGCGTGACGCGGTGGGCGGGGAGCGTAGCCTGGGCCCGGTTTAACGCGTACAAGGCACACGCGGCCCGAAAGCTGCATGTTCCGCAATTATGCGGTGTTGTTGTATATCGATATTAAAGGGCCATAGCGGCCCTTTTTGTTTTTTCTGCCTAAAACGGTACAATTACTATTTGATTTGCACAAACCCGACCTTTTTGTAAACCTTGCCCAGTGTGCGCCCGGCCATGGCCTGGGCACGCTCGGCGCCCTGCTTCAAAATGCGCTCCAGCGCCGGCTTGTCGTTCAATATGCGGGTGTATTCGGCGTTGATGGGGCTGAAAACATCTACCACGCTCTGGCCCACGGCCTCTTTAAAGGCCCCGTAGCCCAGGCCGGCAAACTCTTTCTCAATGGCGGCGTCATCCTTGCCTGTCATGATGCCGTAGATGGTCATCAGGTTGGACACGCCCGGCTTGTCCTCGGCGCGGCGCACGGTGCCCTCGCTGTCGGTAACGGCGCGCTTGAACTTGCGCATGATGACCTCGGGCGCGTCGGTCATGGAGACATAGGCGTTTTCGTTGCTGTCGCTCTTGCTCATTTTGGCGGTGGGGTCCTGCAGGCTCAGCACCTTGGCGCCCTGCTCGCTAATGAGCGGCGCGGGCACCACAAAGGTGTCGGAGTAGGCATTGTTGAAGCGCTGGGCCACGTCGCGGCTAAGCTCCACATGCTGCTTCTGGTCGGCGCCAACGGGCACGTAATCGGCGTTGTACAGCAAAATATCCGCTGCCATCAGCACCGGGTAGGTGAACAGGCCGCCGTTGATGTTCTCCACATGCTTTTTGCTTTTGTCCTTGAACTGCGTCATGCGGGAAAGCTCGCCAAACATGGTGTTACAGGCCAGCACCCAGGCCAGCTCGGCATGCTGGGGCACGTGGCTTTGGATGAAGATGATGCTCTTATCCGGGTTGATGCCGGTGGCCAGCAGCAGGGCGGCGGCCTCATAGGTGGCGCGGCGCAACAGGGCGGGCTCCTGCCGCACGGTGATGGCGTGCAGGTCCACCACGCTGTAAAGGCAGTCGTACTGCTGCTGCAGCGGGGCCCAATGCCGAACCGCCCCCACATAGTTGCCCAGGGTGAAGGTGCCCGAGGGCTGGATGCCGCTGAAAACCCGTTTTGCCGTTGTGTCTGCCATAGGTGATTGCCCCTTTCGGTTTGGCCGCGCGTGGATGGTGCCGCACGGCCACGGTCGATGTTTGCGCCGTATTAACATAATTAGATAATATATTTTTGCACAATTACACGCATATCGCCCTTATGCGTATTCAAATGCTTCCAGAACCATAACCTGGCATATTATAGCACGCCGCGCGGCGCGGCGCAAGAAAGGGTAACCGGCGCTAGGCGCGCCCGCCAAACAATGGTATACTGAAAAGAAAGCCGCCCGGGGCCAGGCACGCCCTGTGGGCACACAGATGGAACAGATGGAGCACACGATGAAAGAGGATCGGGGTAAAAACGGGCGCCGCCCGGTATTTTTACACAAGCGGGACATTGTGATTTTGCTGGTGGCCGCCATAGTGGCCGTGGTGCTGTGGCTGGTGCTGACGCGTGGCAGCGACGCCGGCGCGGTGGCCCGGGTGACCATCGGGCTGGGGGATGCCCAGCGCAGCGAGGAAATTGCACTGAACGCCGATGGCGTGCACAACCTGATGGCCGAGTTGCCCGTGCACCTTCAGGTGCAGGACGGGGCCATCCGCTTTGTGCACTCGGAATGCCCCGACCACCTGTGTGAAGACTTTGGCTGGCTGCGGTACGACGGCGACTGGGCCGCCTGCCTGCCGGCCGGTGTGGTGGTGCGCATTGGAGACACGCCGCTGCCACAATCATTGGGGGAATGACCATGCCGCAGCCAAACGCGCCGCGCCCGCTGCCCAAACTGGCGCAGGCGCTGGTAAAAAGCCTGCTGGTGGGGCTGTATATCCTACTGGTATTTTTGGCCGTCTACCGGTTCCAGTCCAAGCTGGCCATGGCCTCGTTGGCGGCCAGCGCTTTCATCGCTTTTGCTTTTCCCCATTCCGACAGTTCGCGTGCCGGCCACATGCTGGGCGGCTACGCCTGCGGCGTGGTGCTGGGCGCCGCCTGCTGCTTTTTGCGTCGCCTGCTGCCACCCACGCAAGCCGCCGACAACGGCACGGCGGTGCTTTTTTGCGCGCTGGCGGTCTTCCTCACCGCTTTTTGCATGATCATGCTCAGCTGCCAGCACCCGCCGGCGGCCGCGCTGGCCGTCTCCATGGTGCTGGAGCCCGACCCCCTGCCCATGGGCCTCAGCGTGATGGTGTGCATTCTGGTGCTGGCCGGCCTGCGCCTGCTGCTGCTGAAGTGGCTGGGCAAGTACCTGTCGCCCGATTGACCGCATGCAACCACCCATACCAGCTTTAAACCCCCGCCAAAGGAGGATTTCAGGTGCGCACAAAGCAGAACCCCGAGTTGATCGAACACTGCGGCATGGACCTGCTGCAGGCCATCACCACCCGGTCCAGCATCCGCCGCTATACCAGCGAGCCGGTGGATGAAGCCTTGCTGCAAACCATCCTCAACGCCGGCTTTTGCGCGCCCAGCGCCGATGAGCTGCGCCCCTGGCGGTTTATTGTGGTGCGCGAGCGCGCCACGCTGGGCACGCTGGCCCGCGGCGGCATGTGGACGGGCATGCTGGCCGGCGCGGCGGTGGGCATTGTGATAGCCGGCGACACCCGCGCCCAGCGCAAAGAGCCGCTGATGATAGAAGACTGCAGTGTGGCCGCCCAGAATATGCTGCTGGCCGCCCACGGGCTGGGGCTGGGGGCCGTGTGGTGCGGCTTCACCCACCCCTCGCCCATGGCCGATACCTGCCGGCAGGCGCTGGGGCTGCCCGGCCATGTGCAGCCGGTGGCGGTGCTGTCCATAGGCCACCCGGCGCAGCAGGCCTACCAGCGCCCCCGCTACGACGCCGCCAAGGTGCACCATGAAAGGTGGGGCGGCCAGGCGCCCTAAACCTGGCCGGCATCAGCTCCACGGACGGCGGCAATTGTGCTGTCGTCCACTTTTTTATCACTTTTAAGGGCAATGCCATAAATATCCTGTACAAACCAAACGCGATGTACTATACTGTGTATTAAAACATCGGTTGCTTTAAAATAAAGCTGCTGTTGAAGAGAAAGGGGGATTTGGCGGCGCGACGTGAGCCATGTACCACACAGCACACATTCTGGAAAGAAAAGCTAGGGAGGTAAAATCATGCAAGCAACACAGTCCTACGGCAAGAATATGAAATGGGTGATGCTTATCTTCGCCTGCCTCATATTTTTCGCAATCAACGGCGTTATTTACACCACCTTCAACGTTCTGTTGGTAACGGTGGCCACAGACCTTGGCTGGTCGGACGCCCAGCGCGGTATTGTTGCCACGGCCTACCCCACCGGCATGATCTGGTTCGTATTTATTGCTGGCATCGCGCTGGACAAGTTTAACTTCAAGCGCATGATGGGCAGCCTGATGGTCATCACGGGCGTGCTGGTTATTCTGCGCGTGTTCACCCAGGACGCCACCGTTTTTGCGGCGCTGATGTTCATATACGGCGCGGCCACCGCTTTTCTGGTGCCCGGCGTTACCAAAATCATCGGCCTGTGGTTCGACCAAAAGCAGTTGGCGGTGGCCAACGGCATCCTCACGTCCTCCAGCCCGCTGGGCCAGCTGTGCGGCAACCTGTTTGGCGTTACCTGGGCCAACATGCTGGGCTCCTGGCAAACGCTCTTTGTCATCACCGGCATTTTCGCCATCCTCATCGGCGTCGCCTTCTTTATCTTTACCAAAAACCGCCGCAATGTAGACGCTGCCCTTTCCTCCGATACGGTGAAGAGCGAAAAGGACTTGGGTGTGATCAAAAACCTGCTGTCGGTTATCCGAATGCCCCAGATGTGGATGTATATTTTGGCCAACTTCGCCTTCCTGGGCGTGGTGTATACCTTATCTTACCAGCTGCCCGTGGTGATGCAGGCCGACCCCACCTGGGGCCTGGCCCCCGGGCAGCCCGGGCAGATACTGGCGTTCAACAACTTCTCCTCCATGATTGGCTATACGCTGGTGCCCATCCTCATCGCCCGCATCTTCCGCAAGAACTATGAGCGCAACTACAAGGTTATCGCCATCTGTGCGGCGGCCCTTGCCACCACCATCAGCATCATTGGCCTGTCCAGCTACAATGCCGGTACCGCGTCCGTCTGCATGCTCATCTCCGGCCTGTTGTACGGCGCCTGCCTGCCCGCCCCCAAGGTGCTTATGCTGAAGCTGCCCGGCGTTTCCGGCGCGCGCGCGGGCACGGCCCTGGGCGTGTATATCACGCTGGAGCGTGTGGCGCAAAGCCTGTTTGTGGGCGTGCTGGGCGCGTCTATCGCGGCCAACCCCGCCACCGGCGGCTCCACCATCGTGGCCATCCTGTTCCTGCAGTACCTCTCCCCGGTCATGATCGCGCTGGCCATGGTGTACGAGCATTTCAAAAATAAGAAGCGGAAAGCCGCGGTGCAGGAAGCCGGCACTAAAGCATAAGCTTCCCTGCGGCCCGACGCCATTGAAGCAAGCGAAAGCCCGGCTGGCCCCAAAGGGCCAGCCGGGCTTTTTATGTTGCGTGCTCTCAGGCCGAAACCCCTGTCTCGAACTGGCTGTTGTACAGCTGGGCGTAGAAGCCGCCCTTTTCCAGCAGCTCGGTGTGGGTGCCGGTCTCCACAATGTCGCCGTCCCGCATCACCAGTATCATGTCGGCGTCGCGGATGGTGGAAAGGCGGTGGGCGATGACAAAGCTGGTGCGGCCCTCCATCAGGGTCTTCATGGCTTTCTGTATGGACATCTCGGTGCGGGTGTCCACACTGCTGGTGGCCTCGTCCAGAATGAGGATCTTCGGCTGGGACAAAATGGTGCGCGCAATGGTGAGCAGCTGCTTTTGCCCCTGGCTGATGTTGCTGGCCTCCTCGTTCAGCACCATTTGGTAGCCCTCGGGCAGGGTGCGGATGAAGCGGTCGGCCTGGGCGGCCCTGGCCGCCTCGATGACCTCTTCGTCGGTGGCGTCCAGCCGGCCATAGCGGATGTTCTCCATGATGGTGTCGTTATACAGCCAGGTGTCCTGCAGCACCATGCCAAACATGCTGCGCAGGCCGCCGCGGGTAAACTGCTTCACGTCGTAGCCGTCCACCAGTATGGCGCCGCTGTTCACGTCGTAAAAGCGCATCAGCAGCTTCACCATGGTGGTTTTGCCGGCGCCGGTGGGGCCCACAATGGCCACCTGCTGGCCCGGCTGGATGATGGCCGAAAAGTCGTGGATGATGGTTTTCTCGGGCAGGTAGCCAAAGCTGACGTGGGCGAAGTACACGCTGCCCTCCACCTCGGCGGGGTCCACGGGGTGCTCGGTGTCGGGGGTTTCTTCCACCTCGTCCAGGAAGGCGAACACCCGCTCGGAGGCGGCGGCCGTTTGCTGCAGCACGTTGGAGGAGTTGGCTATCTGGGTGATGGGCTGGGTGAAGTTGCGCACATACTGGATGAACGCCTGGATGTTGCCCACCGTGATGCCGCCTGTGAGGGCGAAGTAGCCGCCCAGGATGACCACCAGCACATAGCCGATGTTGCCCACAAAGTTCATCACCGGCATCATCATGCCGCCCAAAAACTGGCTTTTCCAGGCCGAGCCGTAAAGCTTTTCGTTCACCTCGTTAAACTCGGCCTCGGTGGCTTCCTCCTGGCCAAAGGCTTTTACCACCAGGTGGCCGCCGTACATCTCCTCCACCTGGCCGTTGGCCTCGCCCAGGTACTCCTGCTGTTTCTTGTAGTAGGGCTGGCTGCGCTTCACTATCTGTGTTACCGCCAGGAAGGACAGCGGCAAAATAAGCAGGGTGATCAGCGTCATCCACACGTTGATGGTGAACATCATGATGACCACGCCGATAACGCTGGTGATGGCCGAGACCATCTGCGGCACGCTCTGGTTCAGGCTGGTGGTCAGGGTGTCCACGTCGTTGGTAATGCGGCTCAGCACGTCGCCGGTGCTGTGGGTGTCAAAGTAGGCCAGCGGCAGGCGGTTTATCTTGGCGGATATCTGCTCGCGCAGGGTGTAGCTTATCTTGTTGGCAATGTTGTTCAGGATGTAATACTGGATGTACATCAGGATGGCCGACACCAGATAGATGCCGCCGCAGAACAGCAGGATGTACAAAATACTGTTCATGTTGATGCCCACCACACCGTCGCCGTTGGTGTCGGCGCCGGCAATCATCTCCATCAGGCCGCTGAACAGGCCGTCGGTGGCGCCGCCCAGTATTTTGGGCCCAATGATGGACAGCACCGTGCTGGCAATGGCGATAACCAGGCAGGCGATGATGGCCGGCATATAGCGGCGCAGGTAGACCACCAGCTTCTTCATGGTGCCTTTAAAGTCTTTGGCTTTCTCGCCGGGCATCATGCCGCCGGGGCCGCCCTGGTTCACGGGGTTGTTGCCCTCGGCACGGCGCCGGCCGCGGAATTTCTTTTTCTCGTCGCTCATGCCAATTCCTCCTCGCTCAGCTGGCTTTGGGCAATCTCGCGGTAGGGCGGGCAGGTCTTCAGCAGCTCGGCGTGGGTGCCAATGCCGGCAATGCGGCCCTCGTCCAGCACCACAATCTGCTCGGCTGTCATGATGGTGGACACCCGCTGCGCCACAATCAGCACGGTGGCGCCGCCCGTGTAGGGCTTCAGCGCGGCACGCAGGCGGGCATCGGTGGCAAAGTCCAGCGCGGAGAAGCTGTCGTCGAAGATATACACCGGCGCCTGCTTCACCAGCGCCCGCGCAATGCTAAGGCGCTGCCGCTGCCCGCCCGACACGTTGGTGCCGCCCTGGCTTATTTCAGTTTCGAAGCCGTCGTCGCTGGCGTCTATGAACTCGGTGGCCTGGGCCACCTCGGCGGCGCGGCGCAGGGTCTCGTCGCTGGCATTCGCGTCGCCGTAGCGCAGGTTGCTTTCTATGGTGCCGCTGAACAGCAGGCCCTTCTGCGGGATAAACCCGATGTTGGCGCGCAGCTCGTGCTGGCTAAGCGCGCGCACATCCACGCCGTCCAGTGTCACGCTGCCGCTTGTCACGTTGTAAAAGCGGGGTATCAGGCTGATGAGCGTGCTTTTGCCGCTGCCGGTGCTGCCAATAAACGCCGTGGTCTGCCCGGGCTTTGCGGTAAAGCTGATGTCGTGCAGCACGTCCTCGTCGGCCCCGGCATACTTGAAGCTGACGTTATTGAAGACGATCTCACCTTTGGCGCGGCCGCCCAGGGTCTGGGGGTTTTCAGGGTCGCGGATAACGCTCTCGCTGCGCAGCACTTCGTCAATGCGGTCGGCCAAGACGGAGGCGCGCGGCACCATCACAAACACCATGGCGATGAACAGGAAGGCCATCACCACCTGCATGGCGTACTGGATGAAGGCCATCATGTCGCCCACCTGTATGGCGCTCTGGGCAATCTGGTCGGCGCCCATCCACACAATAAACAGGCTCAGGCCGTTCATCACCAGCATCATAATCGGGAACATCAGCACCATGGCGCGGCCCACGAACAGATTGTTGCGGGTCAGATCGGCGTTGGCTTTTTCAAAGCGCTTTTCCTGGAACGCCTGGTTGGAGAAGGCGCGCACCACCATGATGCCGCCCAGGTTCTCGCGCGAGACAAGGTTCAGGCGGTCCACCAGCTTTTGAATAACCTTGAACTTGGGCAGCACCGCCAATATCATGATGACGAACACCACCAGCAGGATGCCCACCGCCGCGGCAATAAGCCAGCTCATGCTGGTGGACTTTTGCAGCGCCATGACAATGCCGCCCACACCCATGATGGGCGCGAACACCATGAAGCGCATGGCCATGGTATACATCATCTGCACCTGGGTCACGTCGTTGGTGGTGCGGGTAATCAGGCTGGCGGTGGAAAACTTGTCCATCTCGGTGTTGGAGAAGCCGCTCACCTTAGCAAAAACGTCGCGGCGCAAGTCGCGCGCCACACCGGCGCCCAGCCGCGCAAAGCAGAAGCCGGCGGTCACCGCGCAGGCCACTGTGGCCAGGCTGAGCAGCACCATGATGATGCCTATATGCAGGATGTAGTTTGTCTGTATGGCGTCGGTATCGGCGCCCAGTTCTTTATAATAGGCCTTGTTCAGCACCGCCGCGGTGGCATCTGTCATTATGGCGTCCGTTGCGGCCGCCTTGGCTATCACCTCGTCCAGCGCGGCCTGCGGCGTCATGCTTATCAGCAGCGGCAGCATCTGGTGTATCTGCTGCATGTCGATGTCGGCGGTGGTCTCGGTGGCGTCTGTTACCGGCGCGCCTGCCTGTTCGGCCGCCGCCATCATGTAGTTGGCCAGCGCATAGCCGGCCCGGCCCATCACGGTGTCGGCTTCATCTTTGGCGTCACCCGTGGCCGTCAGCACCAGGGCATTCTGCGCTTCCGCGTCCGGGAAGGTCTTCAGCGTCTTGGCCTGGGTGTCGGCGTCCAGTTCACTGTACAGGGTATAGGCGGCCTGGGCGCGCACAAAGTCACTCTCGGTCATGAAATAATTCAGCTCGGCAAATGACAGCGGCGAAATGGCCTTGGGGGCCACCTCCTCAATGCCACCGTTCTGGATGCCCACATTGACGATGTTGCTCATCATGTTGGGCAGGTTCAGCTCCATAATGGCCTGGCCAAACAGCAGGATAACGCCCAGAATGAACATAGCCCCATAGCGTTTGACATAGCGCGCAAGCTTGAACAAATGGAATCAGCTCCTTTTGTGTGATTGCAAGTCTTTTAAAGCTGTTTTATGATCTCTCGGGGCTTTTGGGGGGCGGCGTGGCGTCTGCGTCGGCCAAGTTGGCCCGCTCCAGCGCGTCGCTCAGCTGGTACATCAGCGCCATCAGGGTTTGAATCTTCTCGTCCCCCAGGCTTTCCAGCGCCTGTTCCATGCGGCTGAAATACTCCCGCATGGTTTCGGTGGTCACCCGTTCGCCCTTTTCTGTCAGCTCCACCCGTATCACGCGTCGGTCGGTTTTGTCGCCCACCCGGCGCAAATAGCCCTGCTCCTCCAGCCCGTTCAGCTTCTGCGACACCCCCGGCATGGACTGGTGGGTGATATGGGCCAGCTTGCTGGTGGTCAGCGGCTCGCGCTGGTGCTTGCAGGCCTCCAGCACCGGGCCCAGTATCATCATGTCGCTGCGCCGCAGCGGTGGAGGCGGCGCAAAGGATGTCCACACATGGCGCAGACGATCCATGGCTTCAAATAAGGCGTAGGATTGTGCAAACTGGCTTTTAAAAGCAGGGCTGGGCTTCATGGTGCAGATGCCTCCGTTTCAGCAGGTGGTCGGCGCAGCGCGCGGGGTGCGATAAATATTTAATATTTTAAATTATTAA
This sequence comes from Oscillospiraceae bacterium, assembly GCA_012729855.1. GTDB lineage: Bacteria > Bacillota > Clostridia > Oscillospirales > Ruminococcaceae > JAAYCI01. The sequence continues at coordinate 27,284 of JAAYCI010000095.1, read as the reverse complement.
ATATTTTAAGTAATAGCATTACCCATCTTATCACCATCTTTTTTAATGTCAAGCCTGGCACAAAAAATTCACACTTTGGCCAATAATCAGTAATTTTTCGGGCAAAGAGCAGGTTAACTTGGCATAGCTCATGCTACACTTGCCAAAGCCGGTGTATAGGCGCGTTGGCCCCCAGGGGCTCTTCTCTGCCACTTTCAGTGGCATTCACCTTATCGTCAATCGGAATGCACCAAGCATTCCTCAATCCTCCGCCTTGCTCTGCACCGGCTTTGCCTGCGTTCGCTATGTGCTATACCAAGTCAACCTGCTCTAAAAACCCCGCCGGCCACAGGTGGCCGGCGGGGCGCGTGTTTACAACAAAACGGCTTGCTTACAGCGCCTTCAAAAAGTCTTTCAAGCGGGTGGCGGCCTCGGCGGTGCGGGCGGCGTCGCCAAAAGCGGTAAGGCGGAAGTAGCCCTCGCCGTTCCGGCCAAAGCCCACGCCCGGCGTGCCCACAATGCCCGCCTCGCCCAGCAGGCGGTCGAAAAACGCCCAGCTATCCAGCCCGCCGGGGCATTCCAGCCAAATGTAGGGGCTGTCCACCCCGCCGGTGTGCCATACGCCGGCCTCTGTAAGCGCCGCGCTGATGACCCCGGCGTTCTGACGGTAATAAGCAATGTTTTCCTGGCAGGCCGCCATGCCCGCGGGGCTGAACACCGCCTGGGCGGCGCGCTGCACCACATAGGGCAGGCCGTTGTACTTGGTGGTTTGGCGGCGGCGCCACATGGCGTTCAGGTCGGCCCCTTCGGGGCGCAATGCCTTGGGCACAATGGTATAACCGCAGCGGGTGCCGGTGAAGCCCGCCGTTTTGGACAGCGAGCAGATCTCAATGGCGCAGGTTTCGGCGCCGGGCACCTCGTAGATGGAGCGCGGCGCGCCGGGCGTCTGCACAAAGGCCTCGTAGGCGGCGTCGTACAAAATAACGGCCCCCATGCTGTTGGCATAGTCCACCCACTGGGCCAACTGCGCCTTGGTGTAGGACGCGCCCGTGGGGTTGTTCGGGCTGCAAATGTAGATGATGTCGGCCTTTTGCCCCGGGTTGGGCAGCGGCAAAAAGCCGTTCTCCTTGTTGGCATTGATATATTCAATGGGCCGGCAGGACATCATGTTGGCGTCCACATAGGCGGGAAACACCGGGTCGGGAATCAGTACGGTGTTGTCCTGCTCAAACAGATCCAGGATGTTGCCGGTGTCGCTCTTGGCGCCGTCGGAGACAAAAATCTCATCCAGCGCCAGCTTCACGCCCTTTTGGGCATAGTAGCCGGCAATGGCCTCGCGTAAAAAGGGGTAGCCCAGCTCGTCCTCGTAGCCGCGGAAGGTCTCGGCGCGGCCCATCTCTTCGGACGCTTTCACCATCGCGTCCACCACCGGGGGCACCAGCGGGCGGGTCACGTCGCCAATGCCCAAGCGGATAATATCGGCCTCGGGGTGGGCGGTTTTGTATGCGTCAACCTTGCGGGCAATATCAACGAATAGGTAGCTCTGTGCTAAATTTGCAAAACATTTATTTATTTTCATCAATATCCTCCTCTTTCTGCGCACTTTGAGGTGTTCAGAAATTAATTACACTATTTTGTGGTATTTACCCGGCATTTATCCTCAGCGCCTGCCTGGGCGCTTAGGGGCACTGGAACAGCCCCTCCGACCACAGGCACCCCCCGCAGGTGGGGAATAGGTTGCCGAAGCAGTCTTCCGCGTTGGTGTCGTACATATCACAGGCGCCGCAGCTGACACAGGGGGAAAACGCGAAGTGCTCCACCCGGTGGCGGAAGGCCGTATACTCTTCGCCGTCCCAAATCTGCTGAAGGCTTGCGTTGGCAATGTTGCCGTAGCCGCTGTGGCGAATCTGGCGGGCGCGGCCATGCTGGTACACCTGGTTGTCGTGCAGCAGGGCCATGCAGGGGCACACCGTGCCGTCCCAGCGCACAAACACATAGGCGTCGTCAATAAAGCGGCAGTGGTTTGCTTTGCGCGCCACCTGCTCGTTCATGATGGACAACGTGGTGTTCGAGTTGGAAAACACCTGCAAAACCCCCAGCGCTTCAATATCGGCCGGCGCCATCAGGGGCAGGTCCACGTTGATGAGATAGGGCGTTTTCTCACGGTACAGCCGGGTGTCCAGCATTTTGCGGTACAGCACCTCTTTTTCCTGCTCGGCGTCGTAGGGCAGCAGGTGGGTGGCACGTATTTCGTCAATCTCCAAGGCCTCCGCCTGGCTTACCAGCCGCTGGAAGTCGGGCAGGTTCTTCTTCATCAGCACAAACGCAATGCCCAAATAGCTCAAGGGCAACGGGCGGTTAACGCCCGTTCTGTGTGGCCCGATGTTGCTCTTCCGCACCGTATTGTAGCTGCGGATGTTCGCCATTACGCCGCCCAGGGCGCCACCCTTGCGGATGGCGGCGTAGCTTGCCTCGTCCAGTGAATCCAGCGACACCCACAGCATCTTCAGCCCGGCGGCCACCAGCGCCTGAGACGTTTCCTCCGTCAGCAGCGTGCCGTTGGTAATCATCTCCACCCGGCGGCCCGTTTGCGCGGCGCGCGCCACCATGTGCAAAATGTCCGGGTGGGTAAGCGGCTCACCAATGCCGCCGAAAAAGATGCGCTCGACGGACGGCGGTATCTCGTCCATCAGCTTATTGAACAGCGCGGTGTCCATGTGGGCAATGGCTTCGTTTTGCCAGTGGTTGCGGGAACACATCTCGCATTGCAGGTTGCAGTGCGAGGTGGGCTCAATATACAGATGCTTGATGTCCATAGAAAGCCTCATGACCGTGCAGGCGCTAGACTCTGTGCTGATTTCCCGGGTGCGCCGGCCAAATCATGAAAAACGGCTGCTTAATGTTATTTTTAGTGGAAATATAGGTCGGTGGTGGGGAAGCGCGGCTCGCAGGTGAAGCGGATGCCCAGTTTGGAGAAGGTGTCGCCGTCGTCCTGGGTGATGATGTCGGAGCAATGGGCGTCGCAGTTCCGCAGGCCGGGCAGGTGGCGCAGGGCATGCTCGGCGGTGGGGTTGGTGGCGGCCGAGATGGACAGCGCCAGCAATACCTCCTCCAGCTTCAGCACCGGGTAGCGGCTGCCCAGCATCTCCTTTTTCATGCGGATGATGGGCTCCAGCACGATGGGCGATATCAGCAATATCTCGTCTGCGATGCCGGCCAGCACCTTGATGGAGTTGAGCATCACGCTGGCGGTGTCGTTCATCAGCGCACTGCCCTTGCCGGTCACAATCTGGCCGTCGGGCAGCTGGATGGCCACAGCCGAACAGCCGCTGGCCTCGGCCTTGGCCAGGGCCGGCGCCACCACGGCGCGGTCCTGCCCGCGCAGGCCCAGCGAGCTCATCAAAAACTCGATGCGCTGCACAGCAGCCTGGTCTCCCCGCCCCTGGGTGTAACTACAGCGTTCTTTATACCAGCGGCGAATGATCTCCTGCCGGCCGGCCTCGGCCACCACGGTGTCGTCGGTAATACAGGCGCCCACCATGTTCACGCCCATGTCGGTGGGGCTCAGGTAGATGTCCTCGCCCATCAGGCGTTTTAAAATGGTGCGCACCACCGGGAATATCTCCACGTCTCGGTTGTAGTTCACCGCCGTTTTGCCGTAGGCCTGCAGGTGGAAGGGGTCTATCATGTTCACGTCCTTCAAATCGGCTGTGGCGGCCTCGTAGGCTATGTTCACGGGGTGGTTCAGGGGCAGGTCCCATATCGGGAAGGTCTCGTACTTGGCGTAGCCGGCATTCACTTTGTTTTTATGCTCGTGGTACAGCTGCGACAGGCAGGTGGCCAGCTTGCCGCTGCCGGGGCCCGGCGCGGTAACCACCACCAGCGAGCGGGTGGTCTCAATAAACGGGTTGGCGCCGTAGCCCTCCTCGGACACAATGGTGTCCACGTCGGACGGGTAGCCCTTGGTGAGGGTGTGGATGTATACCCGCTCGCCCCGCATCTCCAGCTTCTGGCGGAAAGCCTCGGCCGCCGGCTGCCCGGCATACTGGGTGATGAGGATGGCCCCCACATACAGTTTCATCCCGCGCAGGTTGTCGATGAGGCGCAGGGTGTCCAAATCGTAGGTGATGCCGATGTCGGCACGGATCTTGTTGCTCTCCAGCGCGCCGGCGCTCACGCACAGGATGATTTCGGCCTGGTCATGCAGCTCGGCCAGCAGCTTCACCTTGCCGTTTACGTCGAAGCCGGGCAACACCCGGGCGGCGTGGAAGTCGTCGAACAGCTTGCCGCCGAACTCCAGGTAAAGCTTGTCAAACTGTGCCACCCGGCTACGGATGCGGGCACTTTGCTGGCTGATATACGCTGCGTTGTCGAACCCAACTGGATGCGGCATGGTATCCCCCCTATGATGGTTTAGAGCGCCTGACAAAACCCCCTCGTAGTGGCATGCGCAGCCCAAACGGCGCAAGGCAAGGCGGAGGATTGAGCAAGGTTGTGTGCCTTGCAATGGACGACAACGCGGCATTGTACGGTATGGGCAAGCAGGCCACGCGTGCGGGTTTGGTTGGGCGCTCTTGGCACTTTGTTTGCACACTATTTCCCCAAGTATTTATGTTACCACAGCGGCCGCGGGAATACAATGATCATTGCGTGCAAAAAAACCTGCCCGCCGCGGCAAGGCCGGGCGGGCAGGACTGGCTAAAATGGTATGTACGCTTCCCGCTGGGGCCCCACCGATACCTGGCTGATGGGGCAGCCGAGGCTCTCCTCGATGAAAGCGACATAGGCGCGGGCCTCAGGCGGCAGGTCTTCCTTTTTGCGCACGCCGGTGATGTCCTTTTTCCACCCCCCGAAGGTCTTCAGCACGGGCTTTGCGCGCTCCAGCCGGCTGCCGTAGGGAAAGGCGGTGGTCACTTCGCCGTCAATCTCGTAGGCGATGCACACGGGTATCTCATCGCGGTAGCTCAGCACGTCCAGCATGGTCAGCGCAATGGATGTGGGCCCCTGCAGCCGGCAGCCGTAGCGGCTGGCCACCACGTCGAACGCCCCCACGCGGCGGGGCCGGCCGGTGGCGGCGCCAAACTCGCCGCCGGCCTGGCGCAGGGTCTCGGCTTCCGCGCCGAAAAACTCGGTGACAAAGGGCCCGCCGCCCACACAGGTGGAGTACGCCTTGGTTACGCCGATGCTGCCGTCCAGCCGGCGGCCGGGCACCCCGGCGCCAATGGGCGCGTAGGCCGCCACCGTGTGGGAGGATGAGCAGTACGGGTAGATGCCGAAGTCGATGTCCCGCAGCGCGCCCAGCTGGGCCTCAAAAAGGATATCCTTGCCGGCGTCGGCGGCCGCTTCCAGGTAAAGGCCGGTGTCGCAAATGTAGGGTGCCAGTGCCTCGGCCCAGGTGTTCAGTGCCGCCCATATTTCATCAAAGGTGGGCGGTGTACCGCCGTACATCTGCTGCACGGCCAGGTTTTTATAGTGTATATAGTCTTGCGCGCGGTCTTTCACGGCCTCCAGCTCCAGCAAATCGCCCATGCGCAGCACCTTGCGCAGGTATTTGTCGGCATAGGCGGGCGCAATGCCCCGCCGGGTGGAGCCCTGGGCCGAGCCGGCCAGGCGGTCCTCCTCCAGTGTGTCCAGCAGTGGGTGCACCGGCAGGCACAGGGCCGCGCGGTCGCTTATTTTCAGGTTTTGCGGGCCCACAGCCACGCCCTTTTCGCGCAGGTTCGCGGTCTCTTTCAGCAGGTGGGCGGGGTCGATAACCATGCCGCTGCCCATCACATTCACCAGCGACGGCCGTAAAATGCCGCTGGGCAGCAGGTTGAGCACAAACTTGCCCTGCGCGTTGATAACGGTATGGCCGGCGTTATTGCCCCCCTGATAACGCACCACCACGTCGTAGCTTTGGCTCAGCAGGTCTACCATGCGGCCCTTGCCTTCGTCGCCCCAGTTTATGCCGGTAATCGCAGTAAGCATTGATCCCTCCATATCTCATGTCTGTTTGCTGCCCGCGCAGGCCGGGTGGCCATGCGGGGGTGTACCTTTCCCGGTGATAATTGTAGCATGGGGTGGTGTGCGAAACAAGAGCGCCGGCAGCTGGCTTTGGGCGCTTTTTGCCGGAAGTTTCCAGCCCGGCGCGCCATACCACGCAAAAAAAGCACAAACGCCTTGACAAGCCCTGTGAAACACGCTATAAAAAATAGTAAGTAAGCTTGACAGGCGGCGCGCGGGTGCAGAGCTGGTTGAAAAAACGCTCGGGCGCTGCAATTATTGCGGAAAGTGGGCGGTAGGAATGGTTTTTGAGCGGATCCGTCAAATTTTAAGCGAGCAGCTGGACCTGGATGAAGATAAGATCACCATGGAGTCCGACATTGTGGAAGACCTGGAGGCCGACAGCCTGGATGTGGTGGACCTGGTGATGACCATCGAGGATGAATACGGCCTGGAAGTGCCCGACGACCAGATTGAAAACTTCCGCGCCGTGGGCGACGTGGTGCGTTATATCGAAGAAAATACCTGATATCATGCTGTGGGGCTTTGCCCCGCCAGGGCATGCCGCACGGGGCGGCGCGCTTTGGCAGTGGGCGGGGCCGGCAGAAGAACAAAATTGAATAGGTGCTCGATAGCGGTTGAAAAGCAGCATGGCATGTTGCCAAGCGTGGTTTCAGCCGCTTTACAATGTTTCTGTAATGAATGGGACAAATACTAGAGAAGTCACTGCATGCTATTGCGAAACTTTGTGTATAAAAGGTTCCAAAGCTTTTCGTAACCGCGATAAATATGACCGGCGAAGGGATGGGTGCTTGCATGAGCGGCGACAAGAAAAAAATGGTGGAGGCAATTACGCCGATAGACGCCGATTTTGCCCAATGGTACACCGATATCTGCCTGAAGGCCGAGCTGGTGGACTATAGCTCGGTAAAGGGCTTCACCATTCTGCGCCCCTACGGGCAGGCCATTTGGGAGAACATTACCCGCATACTGGACGGTATGCTAAAGGAAAGCGGGCACGAAAATGTGGCCATGCCCATGCTGATACCCGAAAGCCTGCTGCAAAAGGAAAAGGACCACGTGGAGGGCTTTGCCCCCGAGGTGGCCTGGGTAACCCGCGGCGGCAGCGAGGAGCTGGAGGAGCCCATGTGCATCCGCCCCACCAGCGAGACGCTGTTCTGCGACCATTTTTCCAACGTGCTGCACAGCTGGCGGCAGCTGCCGCTGCTGTACAACCAATGGTGCAGCGTGGTGCGGTGGGAAAAAACCACCCGCCCCTTCCTGCGCACCCGCGAATTCTGGTGGCAGGAGGGCCACACCATCCACGAGACCTCGGAAGAGGCGATGGACGAGACGCTCTACATTCTGGAATGCTATGCCGATTTGTGCGAAAAGTTCCTGATGATGCCCCTTTTGAAGGGCCAGAAGACCGAGAGCGAGAAGTTTGCCGGAGCCGAGGCCACCTTCGCCATCGAGGCCATGATGCACGACGGCAAGGCCCTGCAAGCCGGCACCACCCACTATTTTGGCGACGGCTTCTCCAAAGCCTTTGACGTTACCTTCACCGGGCGTGACAACAGCCTGCAGCACCCGTTTGAAACCAGCTGGGGTGTTTCCACCCGGCTCATCGGCGGCATCATCATGACGCACGGCGACAACGAGGGGCTGATTCTGCCGCCCGCCATCGCGCCGGTGCAGGTCATCATTGTGCCGGTGGCGCAGCACAAGGAAGGCGTGTTGGACGCCGCCTACGCGCTGAAAACCCGCTTGGCCGAGTTTGCCCGGGTAAAGGTGGACGACAGCGACAACTCCCCCGGCTGGAAGTTCAGCGAGTGGGAGATGCGCGGCGTGCCCATCCGGCTGGAGATTGGCCCCAAGGACATAGAAAAGGGCCAGTGCGTGCTGGTACGGCGCGACAACCGCGAAAAATCCTTTGTGCCGCTGGCCGATTTGGACAAGGCCATTCCCGAAATGCTGGACAGCCTGGCCGCCGCGCTGTACGAAAAAGCCGACCAAAACCTGAAAAACCGCACGGCCAGCTGCAAAACCATGGATGAGATCATCAAAACCGCCGAGGCCTCCACCGGGTATATCCGGGCCATGTGGTGCGGCGAGGAAGCCTGCGAGGACGCCATGAAGGAACAGGCCGGGCTTTCCAGCCGGTGCATCCCGTTTGAGCAGGAAAAGGTGGGCGACGTGTGCCCGGTGTGCGGCAAACCCGCCAAGCATATGGTGGTGTGGGGCAAGGCGTACTAGGGCTGGGTTTTGTGCGCTTGCAGGTGCGTCGCCCGGCGCTGGGGCTGCGGCGCCTGCCACGTGGAGATAAGACGCTTTGCACACTGACGTTGCCTGCCAAGGGAAGTGGCATGTGCCAGGCGCCGCGGCGCCACCACCGGGCGCCACACCAGCAAGCGCAGGGTAGCTGATAGGACGATTTCCTGACAATATTTCTAGCGAATTGTTCTATATTTATAATAATTTATGATTTATATATAACTTTTCGATCTATGTGAAGGTCACTTTTCTGATATGCTTCAGATTTTGGGCCTGCCGGTGTGGTGAAAGCATCATACCGGTGCACCTTGTGGGTTTGGCGGGCCATGGGGTAAAATACACCGCCGGGGTTTTTGGTATGCGCGTGCATAAACTGGTGCGGGCGGCGCTTATTGCCGCCGTATACGCGGGGCTGTGCCTGGCACTGGCCCCGCTTTCTTATGGGCCGGTGCAGGTGCGGGTAAGCGAGGCGCTTACCCTGCTGCCGGTGCTGTGCCCCGAGGCCGTGGTGGGGGTAACGCTGGGCTGCCTGATTGCCAACATGACCACCGGCGTGCCACTGGACATGCTGGTGGGCACATTGGCCACCCTGCTGGCGGCGCTGGCCACCCGCCGGCTGCGCCGGGTGCGCTGGGGGGGGCGGCACAGCCGGCGCGCCGAGGGGCTATCGCTTACCGTTCAAGATGTGCCGGGCTCGGATAAACCGCTGTCACGGTTTCCATCCTCGCTCGTTCGGGGCCTGCCTGTGTTGGCCAGCCTGCCGCCGGTGCTTTTCAATGCCGTGATAATTGGCGCCGAGCTGAGCTGGCTATACCTGCCGGCCGGCAGCGCCCCGGCGCTGTGGCTGCTGAACATGGCCACCGTGGGCGCCGGCCAGCTGGTAAGCTGCTGCGGGCTGGGCCTGCTGCTGGTGTGGGCCATTGAGCGCAACCCCGCCGTGCTGCGCATTGTGGCGGGAGACAGCCCCCCGCTTTAAAACTTGTTACTTCCACACAAAAGAGCACACCAGAGGATATCCGGTGTGCTCTTTCTGCTATTTTTATCTATGCGCCGGCCGGCAACGAGGACGCCGCAGCGGCGGCGGCTTCGTCGCCTTTGGGGGGAGCCCCGGTCTTATCGTCCCCGGTCTCACCCTCTTCGGACAGGGGTTCTTCTTCCGCCGCAGCGGGCTTTACCTTGGCCCGCAGCTTGCGTTTGGGCTTGGCGGGCGTTCCGGCATCGGCCGGCGGGGCGACGGCACTTTCGGGCAGCTGCTTCGCCTCGGGGGCCGCAGCCTCGTCCTTGCCCAGTATGGCCATGAACTCTTCGCCGGTGATGGTCTCCTTCTCCAGCAGGTATTCGGCCAGCTCGTGCATTTTGGGCAGGTTGTCCTGGATGATTTGGGTGGCTTTTTGGTGGGCGCCCTTGATGATGCCCAGCACCTCGGTGTCTATCTTGGCGGCGGTCTCGGGGCCGCAGGCCAGTTGGCCGTCGCCGCCCAGGTACTGGCTGGTTTGTGTTTCCAGCGCCATCATGTCAAATTCCTCGCTCATGCCATAGCGGGTAACCATGGCGCGGGCCAGCTTGGTAATCTTCTCAATATCGTTGGCCGCGCCCGTGGTGTAGGTGCCAAAAATCACTTCCTCGGCGCTGCGGCCACCGGTGAGGGTGACGATTTTGTTGAAGGCGTCCTCTTTGGACAGCAGGTTCTGTTCTTCCTCATCCACCTGCATGGTGTAGCCCAGCGCGCCCGAGGTGCGCGGCACAATGGTGATTTTGGTCACCGGCGCCGAATTCGTCTGCTTGGCGGCCACCAGCGCGTGGCCAATCTCGTGATAGGCCACAATCTTCTTTTCTTTGGGGTTTATCACCTTGTTTTTTCGCTGCATGCCGGCCAGCACGGTCTCCACACTCTCCATCAGGTCGCTTTGGGTCACAATGCGGCGGTTATGCTTCACAGCCAGCAGGGCGCTTTCGTTGATGACGTTGGCAAGATCGGCGCCCGACGCACCCGAGGTGGCGCGGGCGATGATGCTGTAGTCAATATTATTGTCCATCATCACCTTGCGGGCATGCACCTTCAAAATGGCCTCGCGGCCGGCCAGGTCGGGCAGCTCCACGGGGATGCGGCGGTCGAACCGGCCGGGGCGCAGCAGGGCGGCGTCCAGCGTTTCGGGGCGGTTGGTGGCTGCCAGAATCACCACGCCGCTGCTGCCGTCAAAGCCGTCCATCTCGCTCAGCAGCTGGTTCAGGGTCTGCTCGCGCTCGTCGTTGCCGCTCAGGCCCGAGCCGTCCCGCCGCTTGCCAATGGTGTCCAGCTCGTCTATGAAAACAATGCAGGGGGATTTTTCCTTGGCCTGCTTGAACAAATCGCGCACGCGGGCGGCGCCGCGGCCCACAAACATCTCCACAAACTCACTGCCGGCAATGGAGAAGAAGGGCACGCCGGCCTCGCCGGCCACGGCCTTGGCCAGCAGCGTTTTGCCGGTACCCGGCGGGCCCACCAGCAGGGCGCCCTTGGGCATCTTGGCGCCCACACTGCTGTATTTATCAGGGTTGTGCAGAAAATCTACAATCTCACGCAGGGCGTCCTTGGCCTCGTCCTGGCCGGCCACGTCCTCAAAGGTGATGCCGGTTTGCGCCTGGATGTAGACTTTGGCATTGGATTTGCCGAAGCTCATCGAATCGCCGCCCATCCGTTTGTTCATGGAGCGGAAAAGCACAAACAGCAGCACAATGCCCAAAATCATGGGCAGGAAGGACAACAGCATGTTGGACAGGGTGTTTTGCTGCTGTGGGATGGACTGGTCAAACTCAATGGGCGCACCCGAGGCAGTGGTGCTGCTGCGCAAGCGATCCACCAGGCCGGGGTCATCAAACAGGCCGGTGTAGTAGCTCGCGGTTTGGCCGTTCGCGTCGGTGGCTTCAAAGGTGATCTGCTGGCCCTGCTCGTTCACATTCACGCTGGTAACGGCGCCTTCGTCCAGCATCTCCAAAAAGCGGGAGTAGGTTACCTCCTGGGTGGTGGTACCGCCGCTGAGCGACGGCATGAGGACAAAAATATAAAAAAACAGCATGGCCACCCCTAAAACCGCTATGATGATGCCATAGGACTTTTGGGGGTTGCGCGGGTTGTTGTTATTCATGGGATGCTCCTTTTATTCCCCGCTGCGGGGGTGGCCTGTATCACGGATACGCGGGTATACTTCAAGCAATTATATATTAACATGTTAAACAAGGGTTGTGAGCGCAATTCGTTTATTCAATGAACAAACTGTAAAACGAAGCAGCCGCCCGCAAGGGAGGCTGCCTGTAGGGCAGAAAACGCGTTAACCCTTCACATTTTTGGGGTTGAAATAGCCGCGGGCCCCCATGGCCCAGTCGGCGGCATAGTCGTCGTAAATGGTGTGCAGGTAGGCGTCAAAGTCGTCCTCGCGCAGCTCCGATACCACGGTGTCACGCATCTCCAGGAAAGCCTCATCCGACGCGAAGGGCTCCATCTTCTGGTACAGCATCAGGGTGGTGCCCAGGTTGTAGGTGCCGGCGTCGCCCACGGCCTGCCCTTTCAGTTCGGCCAGGAAATCGTCGGAATAGGTCGTGGAGCTGCCCGCCTCGTAGGGGATGTATTCGTCCTTGATGGCGGCCGTGGCGGTAGCGGCATCGAAGGTTTCCGCGTCGCCCAGTATTTCGGCGGCTTTTTCAGCGTACTCGGCCACCACCGCCTCAAAATCGGCGCCGCCATCCAGCGCTTTCGCGGCTTCCTCAGCCAGCGCGGTAATCTCATCCTTCTTGTCGCCCTCTGCGCTGCCATTGTAGGCAAAAGCGTAGGACTGCACGTGGGCGTTGGCGTCGGCGTATTCTTCCTTCAGCTGGGCGTCGGGCACGCCAAACTCGCCGTCTTCCTTATACAGTTCTTTAAACAGCGCCTTGCGGGTTTCCTCGTTGGTCATATAGCGCAGGTAGGTATTTTGGGAGATGCCGTTGTTCTTGTAGGCATCCTCCATATAGCTCCAGTACTGCATGGTCTGGTTGATGTTATCCTGCGCTTCGCTGGAGAGCTGCACGTCGTGCTCGCGGGCCAGGCGCTGCACCGCCACATAGCGCCGCAGATGATCCTCAGTGCGGTCGCTTATCCAATCGGCCGTTTTTTTACCCTCTATCTCCTGCCCAAACATATCCTGGGCCTGGTCCGCCACGCGGGACTTGGCCACCGAATGGGCGTTGTATTGATACATCAGGTAGAGGCCCGAGGAAACGGTGGTGCCGTCTATGGTGCCAACATTCTCGTACAAATTGCCAATGCAGCCGGTGAGGCTGACAGCCAGCACGGCGCTAAGCGCCAGCGCAATCCATTTTTTAAGCTTCAAGGTTTTCCCTCCAGTAGGTGGCGTAAACGGCCATGCCGGCCGTGGGTATCTGAATGGCCGCTGCAGCGCAGCAGACGCAGGGCGGCGGCATAAAAGATTATACCTGTTTTGCGCTTGGGGTGCAAGAGAAGGTTTTGTGTGCAAGTTGAGTTGGCTACGCCTACACCCGCGAAACAGAGGGCACGAAGTGCCGCCGATTGCGCCTGGAGCCCAGAAAACGCCGACGGGGCACGAAGTGCCAATTCTGACTTGCCAAAGGCAAACAGAATTGCCCGACCTCGCAGAACGACGAGCGCAGTGAGGAAGTGATGCGCTAAGGGCGGGTGTAAGGAGGCGGAGGCTGGCCGCGACGGGATGTTTGCAACATTCGCAAGCGCTTAACGGCTCCGCGATACAAATTAAGGTCACGGTCAAGACCAGACATAATAATTCACCGATTACCCTTGGCCGGTGGGGGTGGCTGTTCGGTGGCGGTACTGCAATAGCCGGCACATGGCTACTTCCCTTGGCGGGCAACGTCAGTGTGCCGTGCTGCTTACCCGCACGTGGCGGCCATTGGCGCGGTACCAGCGGGCAGATGCGCCCGACAGCCAACACAACAAGCGAAAACCCTACTGCTCCCTTGCTTCCGTCTGCGCCAATGCTGAGATGGTGCGGTTCAAGAGATCCAGCGGCCGCTGGCCGGGGCCTATGCGCACGGCCAGGTAGGGCTTGGACGACGCGTTGAACATCACCGGCAGCTCCCTGTCGCGCAGCAGCGGCTTGAGGGCGGCGGGGTCCAGCTTGTCGGAGTAGAGGATGAGCGTGTCCTTCTGCTGGGTCACTTCGTAAATGCCAAGGCCCGCGGCCACCACCCGCAGCAGGCTGATGTCCACTAGGCCGCGGGCGCTGTCGGTTACCGGGCCGTAGCGGTCGGCCAGCTCCTCCAGCACGTCGTCGGCGTCCTGGCGGCTGTCTATGGCGGCAATGCGCTTGTAGGCCTCTATGCGGCCGGCGGCGTCGGGAATGTAGCTGTCGGGGATGAAGGCGTCCACCGTGATGTCGATGAGCGTGTCGCTTTTGTCGGGCGGCGGGGCCTCGCCTTTGGCGGCGGCCACGGCCTGGTTCAGCATCTTCACATACAGCTCGTACCCCACGGCCTCCATGTGGCCGCTTTGGCTTTGGCCCAGCAGGTTGCCCGCGCCGCGAATTTGCAAATCGCGCATGGCAATGCGGAAGCCCGAGCCAAAGGCCGTGAACTCCCGGATGGCCGAGAGCCGCTTGGCGGCCACGTCGGTAAGCACTTTATCGCGCCGGAAGGTGAAGTAGGCGTAGGCCTTGCGGCCGCTGCGGCCCACCCGGCCGCGTATCTGGTATAGCTGGGCCAGGCCCATGTGGTCGGCGTCCTCAATGATGAGGGTGTTGCAGTTGCGCACGTCCACGCCGGTCTCAATCAGTGTGGTGCATACCAAAATGTCGATCTCGGCGTCCAGCAGCTGCTGCCAGGTGCGGGACAGGCTTTCCTCGTCCATGCGGCCATGGGCCACGGCGATGCGGGCGCCCGGCAGCTGTTTTTGCAATTTTTGCGCAGTGTAGTCGATGGTATCGATACGATTATGCAAATAATATACCTGCCCGGCGCGGGCCAGCTCCTTGCGGATGGCCGAGGTGATAAGCCCGTCGTCATACTCCATCACATAGGTTTCCACCGGCTGGCGCTCGGTGGGCGGGTCCTCGATGGTGCTCATGTCGCGGATGCCGGACAGCGCCATGTTCAGCGTGCGGGGGATGGGCGTGGCGGAAAGGGTCAGCGTGTCCACATCGATGAAGCTCTCCTTCAGCTTCTCCTTGTGGCGCACGCCAAAGCGCTGTTCTTCGTCAATGATGAGCAGCCCCAGCTGCTTGAAGGCCACGTCCTTTTGCAGCAGGCGGTGGGTGCCCACCACAATGTCCACCGTGCCGTCGGCCATGCCGCGCAGCGTCTCGCGCATCTGCCCCGGCGTGCGGAAGCGGCTGAGCATCTCCACCTTCACGGGGAAAGCCTCCATGCGGGACAGCATGGTGTTGTAGTGCTGCCAGGCCAGGATGGTGGTGGGCACCAGTATGGCACACTGCTTGCCGCCCATCAGGCACTTGAAAGCCGCCCGCAGCGCCACCTCGGTTTTGCCCACGCCCACGTCGCCGGAAAGCAGGCGGTCCATCGGGTGGGGGCGCTCCATGTCCTTTTTAATCTCGTCGGCCGCCACCAGCTGGTCGGGCGTCTCATCGTACTCGAAACGGGTTTCAAAATCCCGCTGCCAGGTGTCGTCGGGCGGGAAGGGGTAGCCCTTGGCCTCGCGGCGGCGGGCATACAGCGCAATCAAATCCTGCGCCATCTCGCGGGTAGCGGTGCGCACGCGAGCCTTGGTTTTGGCCCACTCGGTGCCGCCCATTTTGGCCAGCTTCACCCGTTCGCCGTCGCCGGGGGCGGTGTAGCGGGAAAGCAGATCCAGCTGCGTTACCGGCACATAGAGGGTGTCGCCCTTGTCGTAGCCTATTTTCAGGTAGTCCTTCACCACGCCGTGCAAATCCAGCCGCTGGATGCCCGCATACAGGCCGATGCCGTGGCTCTGGTGCACCACATAGTCGCCGGGGTGGATGTCCGACAGGCTGGACAGGCCGCGGTTTTTGGGCTTTGCCTTGCGGGCCTTGGGGGCGTCCTGCCGGCGGGAGGTGATGAGCGCAAACCGTGCGGTGGGCCACACGGCCCCGCCGCTGAGGCGCCCGGGCAGCACCGCCACAACGCCGGGCACCGCGTCGGGGTCGGCGCCTGCGGGCGGGCTATGGGCGCGGATGCCGCTGGCCTCCAAATCGCGCGCCAGGGCTGTGGCCGCGCGGCGGGTGCCGGCCATCACCACGCAAAAGCTGCCCTCGGCCAGCAATGGGCGCAGCTCCTCAGTGAGGGTGGCAACATCGCCCGGCCAGGGGGGCAGGCCATGGGCCGTCAGGCTCACCGTGTGCTGCAGCTTGATGTCGGGCAGGCTGCGGGCAAAGTTCTCGGCGTAAATGCTGCGGCGGCGGCCCGCCAGGCTCAACAGGCCGGGCAAATCCTCGTAGTGGCCAAACAGCGGCGCGGCCAACAGGCCCTCCTCCAGCAGCAGCTTTTGCTCGCCGCCGGTGCGAAAAGAAACGCCCGCCGCCTCTTCCCGTATGCCGCCCGGCTCCTCAAAAAAGAGGATGGGGTCGTCCAGATAGTCGATAACGCCGGCGGGCTGCGGGTAGCGCAGCATCAGGTAGCGGTCCATCCCCTCGGGCATCACGTCGGCGTCCAGCGTGGCCAGGTCGGGCTCCAGCACGGCGGCCAGCTGCTGTTTGGCGGCGCCCTTCATCCGGGCCAGCCTGTCGCGCAGCAGGGCGGCGGCCCCCTCGGGGTCGCCAAACAGCACCTCGCGCGCCGGCGAGAGGTACACCTTCTTCAATTTGGCGTCCCGCCGCTGGCTCACGGTGTCAAAGCTGTGCAGGCTCTCAATCTCGTCGCCCCAGTATTCCAGCCGGGCGGGGCTGTCCATGTCGGGGGGGTAAATATCCACAATGCCGCCCCGCAGGCTGAACTGGCCGGGGCCGTCTACCTGGTCCCGCCGGGAGTAGCCCGCCCGGAACAATGTGGCCACCAGTTCCTTTTGCGGCAGCGTAAGGCCCGGCTTCAGCGTAAGCGTGCCGGCCAAAAAATCCGCCTTGGGCAGGGTGCGCTGCAACACGGCCTCCACCGGGGCGGCCACCAGCTGCACCCGGCCGCTCACCAGCCGGCCCAGCAGCTCCAGCCGGCGGTACTCGTACTCCCGGCTTTGGCCGGCAATGTTGCGCATCACAAAGTCGCGCGCCGGGTACACCCCGGCGGGGGTGCCCAGCGTCTCGGCGTCCTCGGCAAAGCGGGTGGCCTCGGCCTCGCCCGGGGTGATAACCAGCGCCGGGCGGCCGGTGTCCTCGCACAGGGCGGCCAGCACGGCCACACGGGCGGCCGGCGGCAGGCCGAACAGCGCCGTGCCGCCCGGCCCATCTTGCACGGCGGCCAGCAGGCGGCGGTATTCGGGGGTGGTTTTCAGGGCTTTTGTATACACGCGGGTTCCTTTCCATGTGCCATTTCAAAATCCAATCACTGCTTAAACACTGGGGGCCGGCACTCCTATAGTATGTTCTGCCGCTTCGTATTTTTCCATCGCTTTGGGGCGCATTTTGTAGGCGGTGAACACCAGTGTGATGGCCGCCACGCAGAAAGCAATAATCGTTACCCAGGCGGGCTTGTAGCTGCCGCTAAAATCGTACACCAAGGAAACACCCAGCGGCACCAGCGCCCCGCCCAGCTTGAGGCCGCTCTCGGTGAAGCCTGCTATCACACTGTATTCCCGTATACCGAAGAGGTCGCGGGTCATCAGTGGCACGGTAACTGTGCTGGTGGCCAGGCCTATGCCCAGCAGTACCACCAGCGGGTAAGCCAGCCAGGGCAGGCTGCCCAGGAAAAATGACATAAACAGGCCCAGCGCAAAAATGCCGCCGCTGAACAGCACCCCGTACTTGGTGCCCTTTTTGTCGCAGATGGTGCCCAGCAGCACCTTGCCGATGATAAGCCCCACCGACGAGATGGACAACAGGAAGGAGACCTGGATGGTGTCGAAGCCCTGGTCGCTCAGGTAGGCCGAGCCGTTCACCGACCATGAGTGGATGCTGCCGCCCAGCAGCACCACCGCAATGGTAAGCACCCAGAACATGCCGCTTCTCAGCGCGTTTTTAGCGGGAATACCGGTGATGGCCGGTTTTTTGTGCGCCTGCGTGGTGGCGGTGGGTTCTCCAATAATGGCAAGGCCTTTGTCTTGTGGGTGGCGCACAAAGGTAAGCAGCACCAGCGGGATGAGCGCCACCGAAAGCAGCCCGAAAAAGCCGTAGCCAAACCGCCAGCCCCAGTTTTCGATGATGACGCCGACAACGGGACTGAGCACCATGGAACCCACGCCGCTGCCCACCATGGTGATGCCCCAGGCCCGGCCGCGGATTTTGCTGCCGAACCAGTTGTTGATGAGTACGGAGATGGGCAATGTGGTGACAAACATGTTTAAAATGCCGCCGATAAAACCGGTGACGGCAATAACGGCTATGGAGCCGGCCAGGGCATACCCCACATAGTTAAGCGTTTGCAGCCCCAGCGCAATAACGGCCATTTTCTTCAGGCTGTACCTGGCCAGCAGCCTGCCGGCAAACAGCGAGGTGACCATGCCCGACACCGAGCCAATGATGGCGATAACCGCAGAGGCGGTGCGCGTGACCGCGAATTCTTCGGCCAGGGGTTTTAAAAACAGGCCCAGCATGGTGTGGCTGGGCGCGTAGTTCAGGCCCATAATCAAAAACCCAACCACGACGATCCACCAACCAAAGTAAAGCTTCTTTTTGGGGGGTATTTGTTTTTGCATCTTGCAATTCCGCCTCTTTCCATAATTTACAGGTGTTTTAATCGTTATTTTTTTATCAGTTAAAGGCCCCCGGCTGGCCGGCACGGGGCCTGTGCGCCGGGTTGCAGGGTTTACCAGCCGTATTTCTGTATGGCCCCACGCTTGAGGCCGTAGGCCGTATAGGTTATCACCACGCCCACCACACCCATACCGGCGGCCACCAGCCATATCAGCCGGTAGCTGCCGGTAAGGTCAAAGCTGAGGGTGCTGAGGATGCCCATGATGGCGTACCCCAGGTTCAGGACGCTTTGGGTGAAGCCGGACAGCGTGCCAAAGTCCTTGTTGCCAAACAGATCGCGTGTAATAAGCGCGGTGGCCACCGTGGGAATGGCCAGGCCCAGGCCCAGCGCCATTACCGCCGGGTATACCACAAAGGAGCCACCGCCAATGAACAGTGATGCCAGGTACCCCGCCGTGAAGATGCCCGCGCTGATGGCCAGGCCCGTGCGGGTGCCAAAACGGTCGCACAGTGCGCCTAGGCCCACCTTGCCTATGATGAGCCCCACCGACGACACAGACATCAGGAACGAGGTGGTCACCACGTCATAGCCGCTATCGTTAAGGAAAGCCGCGCCGTTGTAGCTCCACACCTGGGTAGAGCCCGACAGCAGAAACAGCGCCGCCGCCAATACCCAGAACATGCTGCTGCGCAGCGCGTTTTTGGAGGAGATGCCGCTGGTGTCTACCGCGGGCGGTTTTTCGCCGGGGGCGGTGGCCTCGCCAAACACCATCAGGCCTTTGTCTGCCGGCTGGCGGGTGAAGGTAGCCAGCACAAACGGGATGATGGCCACCACCAAAACGGCAAAAAACATGTAGGCGGTGCGCCAGCCAAATTGGTCTATAAGGGTGCCAATAATGGGGCTGAGCACCGCCGAGCCCACCCCACTGCCCACCATGGCAATGCCCAGCGCCTTGCCGCGCACCCGGCTGCCAAACCAGTTGTTGATGAGAATGGCAATGGGCAGCGTGGTGCACAGCGTGCTGAAGATGCCGCGGCCCGCCGATGTGATGAGGATCAGAACGAGGTTGTCGGACAGCGCAAACCATACATGGAAGCCGGCCAGCGCTACCATAGAGAAGGCCACCACCCGTTTGAGGTTGAACCGCGCCAGAATGCGCCCGCCCACCAGGGCCGCCAGAATCTGGGCGATGCCGCCAATGGTGGACACGGTGGTGAAGATGGTGCGCGAAACGCCCAGGTCCTCACTGATGGGTTTTAGAAACAGGCTGATCAATGTGCCGGTTGGCGCAAACACCAACCCCATGATCAAAAAGCTGGTAAGCACCACCCACCAGCCAAAATATACCTTCTTTTTGGGCTTTTTCCCCTCTTCCACCCGGTTCCCCTTCCCCTTTGGGGCCGCGCGCTGCCGCCGGCCCTGTCCCCCTGTGGCTGCCGCGTGTGCCCTTCATCGTGCCAGGCGGCTCTTTTCCTTGCCGGGCAACGCCGTGGTTTCCTCACTGTCGGTTTGGCGCCGCGTAAGCGTGTGGCGCAGGCGGTAGGCAATGAACACCAGTGCCACCGTGCTGATGCCAAACACGCAGGCCATCACCCAGGAAATGGTGTAGCTGCCGGTAACATCGTAGGTATAGGCGCCCAGCAAAGACAGTGTGCCCGCGCCGCAGGCCCCGGCCGCCTGCGCCAGGCCCGACAGCGTGCCAAAATTCTTGTTGCCGAACAAATCGCGCACCACCAGCGGCGTCATTACCGTGGGGGCCCCCAGGCCGAAGCCCAGCAGCACCATGGAAATATAGGCGAAAACCTGGTTGCCTGCCAGCAGCACCAGCAGGTAGCCCACCACGCACAGCCCGGTGCCGGCCAGCATGCCGGTGCGGGTGCCAAAGCGGTCGCTGATGGCCCCCTGCGCCACCTTGCCCACCGTGAGCCCGATGGAACAAAGCGTGATGAGGAAGGAGACAAACACAATGTTGTAGCCGAGATCGGTGAGGTAGGCCGCGCCGTTCATGTTCCATATCTGGGTGCTGCCGGCCAGCAGGAACGCCGCCGGCAATACCAGCCACCACACCTTGCTGCGCACCGCGGTTCTCATGGAAATGCCGGTGTCGTCGGGGCGCAGGCCACCGGGGGTGGGGTCGGGCCGGCCAATCTGCTCAAAGCCTTTGTCCCCCGGGTGGCGCACATAGGTAAGAATCACCAGCGGGATCATAGCAACCGACAGGATGCCGAAAAAGATGAAGGCGGAACGCCAGCCAAAGTTGTCCATCAGGGCGCCCACAATGGGGGTAAGCACCATGGCCCCCACCCCGCTGCCCACCGCGGTGACGCCCCACACCCGGCCGCGCATCTTGGCGCCGAACCAGTTGTTGATCAGGTTGGCGGCCGGCAGGGTGGTGCCAAAGGTAACGGCAATGCCCCGGCCCACGCCGGCCACGTACATCAGCGCAAAGGAACTGGAGCTGGCAATGATAAAGTTACAGACTGCCAGCAGCGCCAGCGCCGCCGCCACCACCCACTTGATGCTGAACCGGTTGATGATGCGCCCCACAAACAGCGAGGCCAGCATGAGCGACAGCGTAACGGTGGACTGCACCGAGGCCGACACCGTGCGCGAAACGCCGAACTCCTCGGCCAGGGGCTTGACGAACAGCCCCGGCAGCGACTGGCTGGGCGCGAAGCTGAGGGCCATGATCAAAAACCCCACCACCACAATCCACCAGCCAAAATAGAACCTCTTTTTAGGTTTCTGTTCTGCTTCCATGCCGAAATTTCCCTTCTTTCCCCTCGTCTTGAATACAGCTTCTGCTTGGGTGGGTGACGGTGCGGTCAACCGGCGGAGAGACATTGCTTTATAAAACACACACTGGAGAAAACTTTATGGGCTGCTTTGCCCCATTGGCGCATGGCCTCGCCGTGGTTTTTTGGAAAGAAAAAAGCCGGGAACTCCCGGGGCAGCGTCATCTGCCGCCCCTGCCGCCCTGCTCGGGCCGGCCGGCGCCATTGTACAGCGCCATGGCTTCGTCGGGCTTGCCGTCCATCAAAAGGCGGGCGGCGGCGGCGATATCGGCGTATCGCCCCTCCACGGCGCTTTTCTCGGCGGCGGTGAAACGGCCCAGCACCCAGTCCACCATGTCGTAGTTCGGGTGGGGTTTTTTGCCCACGCCAATGCGTATGCGGGCAAACTCCTGCCCAATAAAGGTGATGATGCTCTTCAGCCCGTTGTGCCCGCCGGCACTGCCCGAAAGCCGGATGCGCAGGTGGCCGGGCACCAACTCCACGTCGTCACACAGCACGATCACCCGCCCGGACGGCACGTTGTAGTACTCGGTGGCTTTCATCAGGCTGCCGCCTGAAAGGTTCATGAAGGTTTGGGG
Source organism: Oscillospiraceae bacterium (assembly GCA_012729855.1). Classification (GTDB taxonomy): domain Bacteria; phylum Bacillota; class Clostridia; order Oscillospirales; family Ruminococcaceae; genus JAAYCI01. Next base: position 5,908 of record JAAYCI010000095.1, on the reverse strand, counting down.
CTTCAGCAGCAGCAGGCGGTGCCCGCCCACCGTGCCCTCGCCGCAAAGCGCGTCAAACCGGGAACGCCGCACCGGGATGCCCCAGCGCTCGGCGGCGGCGTCCAGTGCGGCAAAACCCACGTTGTGGCGGGTGCCATCATATTTTTTGCCGGGGTTCCCCAGACCAGCTATCAGCCAATCCACCCCGGCAAGCTTGCTTTTTCGGTTTTTAAAGAACATGGTTCCTCATACTATTCTATTGGGCGCCGTGGCGAAGCCACGCCGCGGCACGTCTTATACAAACAGGGTGGACACCGGCTTGTCGCTGTAAATGCGCGAGATGGCCTCGGCCATTACCGGCGCGCAGGAGAGGATGGTCAGCTTGGCGAAGCGCCTGTCCTCGGGCACGTGAATGGTGTCCAGCACCACCAGCTCGCTGAGGGCGGAGTTTTCCAGCCGCTCGATGGCCGGGCCGGAGAACACCGCGTGGGTGGCGCAGGCGGACACACTTTTGGCCCCCCGCTCCATCACGCCGGCGGCGGCGTTCACCAGCGTACCGGCGGTGTCTATCATATCGTCCACAATCAGCACATCTTTACCCTGTATCTCGCCAATGATGTTCATAATCTCGCTGGCGTTGGGCTTGGGGCGGCGTTTGTCCACAATGGCCAGCGGCACGTCCAGCCGCTCGGCAAAGGTGCGGGCGCGGTTCACGCTGCCAAGGTCGGGGCTCATCACCACCAGGTTTTCGTGCAGGGCTTTGTCATTTTTCACCCTGCGCTCAAAGTAAGGCGCCAGAATGGGCATGCCCACCAGGTGGTCCACCGGTATGTCGAAGAAGCCCTGTATCTGCGCGGCGTGAAAGTCCATGGTGAGGATACGGTCGGCCCCGGCCACGCTGATGAGGTTGGCCACGAGCTTTGCGGTAATGGGGTCGCGCGCGCGGCTTTTGCGGTCCTGCCGGGCGTAGCCGTAGTAGGGGATCACCACCGTGATGCAGCCGGCCGAGGCCCGGCGTATGGCGTCCACCATGATCAGCAGCTCCATCAGGTTGCGGTTCACCGGCTGCGAGGTGCTTTGCACGATGAACACGTCGCTGCCGCGCACGCTTTCAAAAATCTCCACCTGTATCTCGCCGTCGGAAAACTCGCCCACATGGCTTTTGCCCAGCGGCAGGCCCAGGTTTTGGGCAATGGCCGCGGCCAGCTGCGGGTTGGCGTTGCCGGAAAATACCTTGATATCCTTGCCGTGCAGGTTCATAAAACAGCCTCCGCGCCACGGTACCCTGGCGGCGCATGCGGGGCCCGCCCTGGTACTGTTCAGAATTTGTTCACACAAAGTATAGTTTACCGCATATTGGGGTTTTTGCAAGAGGCAGCGGCCAAACATGATAAAAAAGCATAAATCCACCGCCAAATCCACTTTTGGCTGTAGCAATCGGGGGCGGGCTCTGGTATAATATGTGGCACGTTCATCATTTATACTTGATTTATACTTGTTCAAGACATCAGTTTGTTAAAAGTTTGGCGAATTGGGCGGGGCGTGGGACCCGCCCCCATACAGCGCCGGATAAAACGACCATAATGATTTGGAGGATGAGTGCTGTGAGTGTAAAATACGTATACCTGTTCAATGAGGGGAACAAGGACATGAAGAACCTGCTGGGCGGCAAGGGCGCCGGCCTGGCCGAGATGACCAACGCCGGCCTGCCGGTGCCCCAGGGCTTTACGGTAACCACCGAGGCCTGCACCCGCTACTACGACGACGGCCGCAAAATTGCGCCCGAGATCCAGGACGCTATTTTTGAATACATGGCCAAAATCGAGGAGATTACCGGCAAGCAGTTTGGCAACAAGGACAACCCGCTGCTGGTTAGCGTGCGCTCGGGCGCGCGGGCCTCCATGCCCGGCATGATGGACACCATTTTGAACCTGGGCCTGAACGACGAGGTGGTGGAGGGCCTGGCCGCCAAAACCGGCAACCCCCGCTTTGCGTACGACAGCTACCGCCGCTTTATCCAGATGTTCAGCGATGTGGTGATGGAGCAGCCCAAGAGCGAATATGAGAAGATTATTGACGAGATGAAGGAAAAACGCGGTGTGACGGAAGACACCGCGCTGACCGCCGACGACCTGAAGGAACTGGTGGCCGAGTTCAAGGCCCGCTACAAAGCCAACCAGGGCGCCGACTTTCCCGCCGAGCCCAAAACCCAGCTGATTGAAGCGGTGCGCGCCGTGTTCCGCAGCTGGGACAACCCCCGCGCCAACAGCTACCGCCGCATGAATGAGATTCCCTACGAGTGGGGCACCGCCGTGAACGTGCAGAGCATGGTGTTTGGCAACAGCGGCGAGAGCAGCGGCACCGGCGTGGCCTTCACCCGCAACCCCGCCACCGGCGAAAAGGCGCTGTTTGGCGAATACCTGATAAACGCCCAGGGCGAGGACGTGGTGGCCGGCATCCGCACGCCCAACCCCATCAGCGACCTGGCCGAGCAGATGCCCGACGTGTATAAGCAGTTCAAGGAGATTGCCCAAAAGCTGGAAGACCACTACAAAGACATGCAGGACATGGAGTTCACCATTGAGGACGGCAAGCTGTACATGCTGCAAACGCGCAACGGCAAGCGCACTGCCGCCGCCGCGCTGAAAATAGCGGTGGACCTGGTGGACGAGGGCGCCATCACTGAAAAAGAGGCGGTGATGCGCGTGGAACCCAAGCAGCTGGACAGCCTTTTGCACCCGCAGTTCGACCCCAAAGCCCTGGCGGCCGCCACGCCCATTGGCAAGGCGCTGGCCGCCAGCCCCGGCGCGGCCAACGGCCAGGTGGTGTTCACCGCCGAGGCCGCCACCGAGTGGCACAAAGCCGGCAAAACGGTGATTCTGGTGCGGCTGGAGACCAGCCCCGAGGACATCGAGGGCATGGCCGTGGCGCAGGGCATCCTTACCGCGCGCGGCGGCATGACCAGCCACGCGGCCGTGGTGGCCCGCGGCATGGGCACCTGCTGCGTAAGCGGCCTGGGCGAAATGGTGGTGGACTACGACAAAAAGCAGTTCACCCTGGGCGGCAAGGTGTATCCGGAGGGCAGCTTCATCAGCCTGGACGGCAGCACCGGCAACGTGTACGGCGAGGCCATCCCCACGGTGGAGGCGTCCATCTCGGGCGACTTTGACCGCCTGATGCACTGGGCAGACAGTGCCCGCCAGCTGGAGGTATACGCCAACGCCGACAACCGCCGCGACGCCCAGCAGGGCAGTGATTACGGCAGCGAGGGCATTGGCCTGTGCCGCACCGAGCACATGTTCTTCGAGGCCGACCGCATCAAGAGCATGCGGGAAATGATTGTAGCCACCGACGTGGACGCCCGCAAAAAGGCGCTGGCAAAACTGCTGCCCTACCAGCAGGGCGACTTTGAGGAGATCTTCGAGGTGATGGGCGCGCGCCCGGTGGTCATCCGTTTCCTGGACCCGCCGCTGCATGAGTTTTTGCCCACCGCCGAGGACGACATTATGGAGATTGCCAAAGACCTGGGCCTGACGGTGGAGCACCTGAAGAACGTTATTTCCAGCCTGCACGAGTTTAACCCCATGATGGGCCACCGCGGCGTGCGGCTGAGCGTGAGCTACCCCGAGATTGCCGAGATGCAGACCACGGCGGTCATCAAGGCGGCGCTGGCCGTCAGCCAGAAAACCGGCACCAAAATCGTGCCGCAGATCATGATTCCGCTGGTGGGCGAGGTGAAGGAGTTCACCTATGTGAAAGAGTTTGTGGTGAAAACCGCCGACGCGCTGATAAAGGAAGCCGGCAGCGACATGACCTACGAAGTGGGCACAATGATTGAGATTCCCCGCGCGGCGCTGACGGCCGATGTGATTGCCAGGGAGGCCGACTTCTTCAGCTTTGGCACCAACGACCTGACCCAGATGACCTTCGGCTTCTCGCGTGATGACGCCGGCAAGTTCCTGGACTACTACTACGAGAATAAAATTTACGAGAGCGACCCGTTTGAGCACCTGGACCAGACCGGCGTGGGCCAGCTGGTGAAAATGGCGTGCGAGCTTGGCCGCAAGGGCAACCCCGCGCTGCACCTGGGCATTTGCGGCGAGCACGGCGGCGACCCTTCCAGCGTGGAGTTCTGCCACAACACCGGGCTGGACTATGTGAGCTGCTCGCCCTTCCGGGTGCCCATCGCCCGGCTGGCGGCGGCACAGGCGGCCATTAAAAACCCGCGCTAAATCGGGTGCCTAGGGCGTGTCCCTAAAGTTCCAATGGGACATCTACCCCGTCATATTTTGTGTCCTTCTGCGTTCATCTCGCGCCAAGTGCCGGGCGGTGCCCGGTTGCGCTCGAAACAGCGCTGCGGCGCTAGTCGTCAGTCGGAATACACCAAGTATTCCTCCCTCCTCGGCCTTGAAGGCCACCAAAATCTGCCGAGGTATCTGCCCATCTCTACTTTAGGGACACGCCCTAATCCTTTCCGTTAACAACCCGGCGCACTTTGCCCCTAAAGCAGGTGCGCCGGGTTTTTCACAACTTGGCCGCCGGGCTTTGCCCACACATCCGCATGCGGCAGGGTAATGGTTTTAAACCGGTTACCACCGTAAAAATCACATGGTATTGGGGGATGAAAATGAAAAAAGTAAGAAAACTGGCATCACTTGCATTGGCACTCATCATGGCTTTCACCTTTATTCCGGTGCTGTCCATAACGGCAGTGGCGGCGGAGGGCGACTACCTCTGGGCCGACTTTGCCTGCGAGGAAAAGAACGGAAACTTTGAGATGACGCACCTTGTCGTGCACCTGGAGGGCACGGTGACCAGCGAGCCCACTGTTGACATCACCAGCTGGACCATGGACGGCGCGGCATGGGATATCGCCACTGCGCCCTCGCTTGTGAAGCCCGGCCAGCTCAGCACGGCAGACGGGGTGACCACCTATACCCTGCAGCTCTCGGTGCCGCTGGTGATGACCAGCAATTATGTGCTGAATTTCACCTGCGGCGGCGCGGCCAAAGCCGCCGAAGCCACGGTGCACGACCTCGCCGCGCTGGGCGACGGCGCTATCAGCCTGGACAACCGGCCCGGCACACATGTTGTAAAGGGCGCCTACAGCGCGGCGCCTGATAACGCCGGCAGCCTGATTGGCAGCACCACCAACGGCTTTAAGGGCACACTGGTGCTGTGGAATGTGGATATAAACCTGACCAACCGCTGGGCCACCCAATACGGCGTGGGCGCCCAAGCCGTATCCCTTTGGGGCATGGCCGGCACAGCGCCTGAAATTATCCTGCAGGGGCAGAACAAAATTACAGCCACCAACGGCAGTGCCGATGACTCCCTCACAGGGGCGTTCTTCATGCAAAACGCCAAAGTGACCGGCAGCGGTTCCCTGGATATCGCTATCGGGGCCGGAAAAGCCATGCATACCCAGGGAACGTCCATCCTGAATGCCAATATATCCGCGGTGTCCGGGAAAGGCGCGGGCATCGTGAACTATGATGATTTGAAAATCACCGGCGGCACCATTATAGCCAAGGGCGGCGAAGCCAACTACGCCGGCAGCAATCTGTACGGCGTTAACGGCCGGTACCCCGACCAGTTCTTTGCCGGCATCGTCGCCGGGCGCTCGCTGGATATCTCGGGCGGCACGGTATACGCCGAGGGCGGCTTTGGCATCATGACCCGGGGCGGCAACATTACCATCGGCGCGCCCACCACCGCCAAGGCCAACCCCGTGCTGGGCGAAACCGGCAACTACGCGGGCGCGGGCATTGGCATGATGCCCAGCGGCGGCACGCTGACCATCAATTCCACGCTGGTGGCCACCGGCGGTGAATCCGGCATCAACAGCCGCGGCGGGGCGGGCATCTTCCTGTCCGGCTCCACCATGGTGGTGGGCCCGGCCGGCGACGTGACCGCCACCGGCGGCAAG
>JAAYCI010000094.1 GCA_012729855.1 Oscillospiraceae bacterium | reverse complement strand
TGCGGGCGCTAGTCTCCGCCTGCGGCGGATTCACCTTTCGCTCGAAACAGCGCTGCGGCGCTAGTCGTCAGTCGGAATACACCAAGTATTCCTCCCTCCTCGGCCTTGCGACGGCCCGCAGGCCTAGCACCTGAGGCCAACCGCCGCAGTGCGGCGGCTCTTGGGCCGAAGGTGAAAGCCATCATCGCGCAGCAGCCCCTGGGCAAATCTGCCGAGGTATCTGCCCATTTCCACTTTAGGAACGCGCCCTAGTAGTTCTCGGCCCGCAGCTTGAAGTAGGCTTTGGGGTGCGCGCACACCGGGCAAATCTCCGGCGGGCATTTGCCAATCACAATATGGCCGCAGTTGCCGCACTCCCAAACGGCGTCGCCTTCGCTGGAAAAGCACAGGCCGCCCTCCACGTTGGCCAGCAGCTTGCGGTAGCGTGCCTCGTGCGCCTTTTCAATGGCGCCCACCTTTTCAAACAGGAAGGCGATCTTGGTAAAGCCCTCTTCCTTGGCCTCTTTGGCAAAGGTGTCGTACATGTCGGTCCACTCGTAGTTTTCGCCGTCGGCCGCGTCCTTCAGGTTCACGGCAGTGGTGGGCACGTCGCCGTCATGCAGCTGCTTGAACCAAATCTTCGCGTGCTCCTTTTCGTTGTGGGCGGTCTCTTCAAAGAGATCGGCAATTTGCTCATACCCTTCCTTGCGGGCCTTGGCCGCGTAGTAGGTGTACTTGTTGCGGGCCTGGCTTTCGCCGGCAAATGCGGCCTGCAGGTTCTTTTCGGTTTTGCTGCCTTTCAGTTCTGCCATGGTTCGTACCTCCGTCAGTTTTTATTATTTTATAGGGTAAATAGGCCTTCGCCTGGTTGCACAATGGTGCGGGATAAATCACTCCGGGGTTTGCTGTGCCGCGCAGTGGGGGCACAGCCCGGCAAAGTGGATGTCATACTGCTCGAACACAAAGCCCCTGGGGTTTTCCACAGTCTCCAGCAGGCTGTCCAGGTAGGGCAGCGCCACGTCGAACACCTGGCCGCAGGCCCGGCAGCGGAAGTGGTAATGGGGCCGCAGGTCGAAGTCGAAGCGGTCGGCCCCGCCCGGCTGCATCACCCGCTGAATGTCGCCGCGCTCGGCCAGCAGGTTCAGGTTGCGGTACACCGTGGCCCGGCTGATATGGGGGTGCGCCTCGGCCAGCGCGCGGTAGATATCCTCCGCGGTGGGGTGGTGGTGCATTTGCTGCACCGTCTGCAGCACCAGCGTGCGCTGCAGGGTATTGCGCGAGGCAGACATTATTGATAATGCCTCCTTAATGAAATTTATTACTATTTAGAGTATAGCACGGTTCTTTTATTTGTCAACCCCATTTTTAACCCTGTTTGCCTCTTGTATCTTGCTTATAAAAGTGGTATAGTAAAGCTACAAACTATACTAAAATGGTAGTATAAGGAGAGAGACCCATGCTGGAGCTGAAGAATGTATCGTTCCACGCCGCGGGCGCGGCCGGGAATGTAGAGATCCTGAACAACATCACCTTTGCGCTGCCCACCGGGCGCATTTTGGTTATCACCGGGCCCAACGGCGGCGGCAAAAGCACCCTGGCCCGCCTGGTGATGGGCATCGAGCAGCCCACCGCCGGCCAGATATTCTGGGACGGGCAGGACATCACCCACGCCTCCATCACCGAGCGTGCCCAAAAGGGCATCGGCTACGCCTTCCAGCTGCCCGCCAAGTTTAAGGGCATCAAAATTCGCAAACTGCTGGAGCTGGCCGGCGGGCACGAGATGGACGAGATGCAGTGCTGCGCCTACCTGTCCCGGGTGGGGCTGTGCGCGCAGGATTACATCGACCGCGAGGCCGACGCGTCGCTGTCCGGCGGGGAGCTGAAGCGCATCGAGATCGCCACCCTGCTGGCCCGCAACCCGCAGCTGTCCATCTACGACGAGCCGGAAGCCGGCATCGACCTGTGGAGCTTCTCCATGCTGGTGGAAACCTTTAAAGACCTGCGCCAGAGCGCCAACCAAAGCATCATCATCATCTCGCACCAGGAGCGCATTTTGCAGCTGGCCGACGACATCATGGTGATTGCCAATGGCCAGATTACCCAGTATGGCCCGCGGGAAGAGGTGCTGCCCGGCCTGCAGGTGGATTCTTTGGAAGACAGCGCCTGCCCTGCCCCCGCCGCCTGGCGGCCGGTGGCCATGGGCGCCCAGTAAAACCGATTTTAACAGGAAAAGCCAAAGGCTTTTCCTCACCCGTGCCAAAGGCACAGCATACCTTGCGCGCAGCGCATAAGGAGGCCAATACGATGCCAACCGACAGCAAAACCAACCAAACCGCTCAAATTGACATAGAAGCGGTATCCAAACGCCTGTTGAAGGCGGTGGCCGACATCGACCTGGATGCCGGCAAGATGGAGGGCGCGTTCAACCTGCGCCGCGACGGCGACAGTGTGGAGCGCTTCTCCACCAAAAACATCGAGATACGCGCCCGGGCCGACGGCAAGCCCGGCATCGACGTGGTGGTGAAGCCCGGTACCCAGGGCGAAAGCGTGCATATCCCGGTGATTTTGACCGAGAGCGGCATGAACGAGATGGTGTACAACGACTTTATCATTGGCGACGGCGCCGACGTGACCATCATTGCCGGCTGTGCCATACACAACTGCGGGCACGACCGCAGCGAGCACGACGGTGTGCACACCTTCATGATCGGCAAGGGCGCCAAGGTGCGTTACTCTGAAAAGCACTACGGCGAGGGCGAGGGCACCGGCGAACGGGTGCTGAACCCCACCACCAATGTGCATATGGCCGAGGATTCCTTCATCGAGATGGAACTGACGCAGATCGAGGGCGTCAGCTCCACCATCCGCGACACCGTGGCCCACTTGGGCCGCGGCGCCCGCCTGAGCGTGGTGGAAAAGCTGCTTACCCACGACAGCCAAACCGCCGTTTCCAACATCGACATCCACCTGGACGGCGAGGACTCCAGCGCCCGCATCATCTCCCGCTCGGTGGCCAAAGACCACTCCAAGCAGGAGTTCCGCCCCGTGGCCATTGGCAACGCCGGCTGCCGCGCCCATATCCAGTGCGACTCCATCATCATGGACCATGCCTCGGTGCGCTCCATCCCCGCCATTGAGGCCAACCACGCCGACGCGCAAATTGTGCACGAGGCGGCCATTGGGCGCATCAACAACGACCAGCTGATCAAGCTGGAGACCCTGGGCCTTACCGAGGAAGACGCCGAGCAAGTGATCATCAACGCGTTTTTGGAGTGAGTTTGGCAACGCCGTTTACCAGCGAAAACAAGCACCTCTGCCTATTTAAAGATGGCAGAGGTGCTTTTGTATCTATTGGCTTCGGCTACTTGCCGTGGCCCAGCGTTTTCACAATATCGGCCAGGCACTCATAGAGCTCGGCGATTTCGGTTTGCTCGTCCATCAGAATTCTATTTGAAACATCACACAGCTGCTTTGCCGAAAAAGACATTTCAGTAGCCCGTACCACCTTGGCGCCTATTTCAGACAGCCGCTGCTTAATATGTTTTCCGCAAATGGAATCTTTCCGCTTTCCATAGGCCCTCCTTGCCGATGGGCTCCGAATTTGGAACCTATCGGCAATATCATAATACTGCAATAATGAAAGAAAAGCAAGAGAAAAGAGCAGTGTTATGATTAAGTACGACAAGCTGTGGGTGACGCTGGAAAGCAAGGGCATTACCAAGTATAAGTTAACAAAAGAGCATGGCGTAAGCAAGTCGCAAATATACCGTTTGCAGCACAATCAATCGGTAAACACCAATACGCTGGACCGCATCTGCAACATTCTGGAATGCGATATAGAAGATATTATGGAGCATGTTCAGGACGACAATCGGTTCCGGCTGTAAGGCGAGTAAAACCAAGAGCCTCTCGCGCTGGCGCCGAGAGGTTCTTTTTATTGAAGGTAATTTGAATTTGCCCCAGCGCATTCCTTGCGATTAAAAGGCTTGGTATGGTATAATCGGCCCCGAGGCACCACGGTACGCGGTAGGCGGTCCACCCGCTGCATCCGCCCTCCGCCTCCCTGCGGTCGGCGTTTTGCGGTGCGCGGGCAAATTTGTTTACTACACGTTGTTCCGTAAGCCAAATTTGGCACATAGTGCCCTATCCAACCCCCGAAAGGGGGTGTTGCCTATGGAGTATTTGGCAATGATAGCGCTTATTCTGACGCTCATCTTGCTGAACGCCATAGTTGGTAGAAATACCCGCAATAAAAGGAAATAGCCGCCCCAACCCCTAATGAAGTGCACCCCAAAAGTTAGACAGTGTGATAAACTGTTTAATGGAAGGGGTGCATTTTCATGCCCAAAGGCGTACCGAATAAGCGATATACGGGTGAATTCAAGCAAAAGGTTATCGAGTATAT
>JAAYCI010000008.1 GCA_012729855.1 Oscillospiraceae bacterium | reverse complement strand
CTTTGAAGTTTGGCATGGCTTTCGCGATGCCTCCCAGCATGCGCCGCGCACCGCCCGGCAGCGCCTTGAACCGCTCCATCGCCGGGGTATCGGCGTACAGCTCATATCCGGCAAAAATCTCATCGGCGCCCTCGCCGCTCAGCACCACCGTCACCTGCTCGCGCGCCATCTTGGCCAAAAACCACAGCGGCACGCTGGACGGGTTGGACTGCGGCTGGTCCATATGGTACTGGATATCCGAAAACGCGTCGAAGCATTCTTCGGCGCCAATCAACTGACGAAAGTTGCGTACTCCTAACCGGCTGCTCAGCTCGGCCGCGTAAACCGTTTCATCAAAGTTGTGATGCGCAAACCCTACCGAGAAGGAGTTCTCGGGCATCAGGCAGGCAGTGATATAGCTGGAATCCACCCCGCCGGATAAAAAGCTGCCCACCTCCACGTCGCTGATGCGGTGGGCCTGCACGCTTTCATTCACTGCTGCATCAATCAAGTTAGCATATTCTTCAAAACTGCGGCTATCATCCGGCGCGAAGTCCACGTCGTAATAACATTCCACACGCACCGTACCATCCTGCCACACACAATAATGCCCCTGGGGCAGGCAGTAAACGCCCTCGAAAAAAGTGGTATCGCCGGCGGCATACTGGAAGCTGAGGTAGGGCCGCAGCGCGGCGGGGTTCAGTACCTTGATAAAGTCGGGGTGGTCGAGGAAGGATTTAATTTCACTGCCAAACAGCAGTTCCCCGTTGGGCAGTTGGTTGTAGTAAAACGGCTTGATGCCAAAAGGGTCGCGCGCGGCCAGCAGGGTGCGGCGTTTTTTGTCCCAGATGGTGAAGCTGAACATCCCGCGCAGCTTTTCCACCAGGCCCTCGCCCCACTCCTCGTAGCCGTGCACCAGCACCTCGGTGTCGGCCCCGCTGCGAAAAACATGCCCTTTATCAATGAGCTGTTCACGCAGCGGCTGGAAGTTGTAGATTTCCCCGTTGAAGACCACCACCACGCTGCCGTCCTCATTGGGCATGGGCTGGGTACCGGCCTCCGACAAATCAATAATGGACAGCCGGCGAAAGCCCAGTGCCACCGCCTCGTCGGCATACTGGCCGGCCATGTCCGGCCCGCGGTGGATGATGCGATCCATCATGGGCTGCAGCATCTCTTTTTTCAGTTCAGGGGGCTGGCTTCCAGTGAAGCCGATGTATCCGCACATAGGGTCTCCTTATCACACCGTGGGTGACCGAAGCCGCCGCTGCGGTTAAGAGAATTTAATACTATTTGTATTATAATATACAACAAGTATATATTATCTGGCGATTATGCACACTGCGACATAATTGAATTGCTAAACGCCAGTTAGAGGTGATGCTGCTTGAAAACATTCAAAAGAATTTTCCATTTTGGATATTAAACAGCATATTTTACTTTTAGTACAGTCCTTGCACTGTTTTCCCACAAGCCACAATAGCCGCTTCGGCCAGTACCTCTATGCTGTCGATGTAGCGCTCGTCCAGCAACCCCTGCTTTTTCACCAGGCTCAGCTCGGTGCAGCCCAGTATCAGGCACTGGCAACCCGCGCCGAACAATTGGTTCGCTGCAATATGGAAAGCGGCCATATTCGGCGGCATGCCGCTTTTGATATCGTCGTAAATTACCTGCATCACCAGCGCTTGGGCGGCTTTGTCGGGCACCACGCACTCCAGCCCGGCGGCACGGCAGGCCAACTGGTAGGTATCTGTTTCCACGGTGCCGTCGGTGGCCAGCACCCCCACCCTGGTGCAGCCCTTGGCCACAGCTTTTTCGGCGGTCAGGCGCACCATGTTCAGCACCGGCACCGGTATGGCCGCATCCAGCCGGGTGTAAAAATAGTGGGCGGTGTTGCAGGGAATGGCAATCACCTCGGCCCCAAAGGTGACAAGCCGGTGCGCTTCACGCTCCATCACGTCAAAGGGATCATCGGCACTCTCCCCCAAAATATAGGCCGTGCGGTCGGGCGTGGTGGCCTTGCTGGAGATCACCATGTCGATGTGGTCCTGGTCGCGCGCGGCAACGGTATGGGCGATAACCAACTCGTAGAAATAGGCGGTGGCCATGGGGCCCAGGCCGCCCAATATCCCCAATACTTTGCTTTTTTCCATACGTCCCTCGTCTATGGGCATCTATATTTTATTACTTAATTATAATATATTGTTATTTATATTTAATATTTGGCATCATTCTTCAGGGCTGTAGCAGGTTTCGGGCAGTAGGTAGCGTACTTTTTATAATATCTCCGGCTGTGCTCCCACAGGTAGAAGCAGCGCATCGGGTTCATCCGCAGGTCGTAGGCATAGTCCAGGGCTGTGGTGTCCTGCCCGGCGGCCACTATGGCCTTGGCCCGGCGCACAAGGTCGGGGCCGTCGGTGTATTCCCACACAATGTCGGCGGGGATGGAATGCCAGAAGGTCTCCTTGTCAAAGAACAACGTTTCGCCCAAATCGTTTTTCAGCACACGGTCTTCCACCAGATAGCGTGCAATGTTCAGCCCCGCTCCGGTTACATAGTAATTGCTGCGGCCCTGCCGCAGGTTGATTTCAAACACCTTGTACTGCCCGTCACGGGGGTCGTACTTGATGTCAAAGTTGGCAAACCCGGTGTAGCCGATTGCCTCCAAAAAAGCCTTCAGCTTCTCCATCAGCGGGCGGTCACACTCGGTTAAAATGGCTGCGTGGTTGCCGCGGGCACGCGGGGTGTGCTCCTCCAGCAGCACGTGCCCCAGGCACAGCATCTTCACCTGCGCGTGGCGGTCGCAGTAAGCGGTTAGCACACGCATACCACTGTCGGCGCCGGGTATGGTATCCTGTACAATCAAACTGTCCGGGTAGCCGGAGGCAAAAATGCGTTCGGCAATCGCCCTGGCCTGGCGGGGGCTGTCGGCGGTGTACACCTTCTGCATCCCCTCAAACGGGTGCTTCCAGTACTGGATGCTGCTGCTTGGCTTGAGGATGACCGGCCAGGGGAAGGGCGCGTCGTCCAGCAGGGCCACATCCTGCGCGCCGTGCAGCACCAACGTGGCCGGGTAAGGGATGGCAAATTCATCACAATAATGATAGAATTGCTCCTTTGACACCAGCCTGTCCATGAGCGGCCCATCAATGTATGGCGTGATATACTGTTTGGAAAGTACCGCGCGGTGGCGAATGATTAATGTGGCATAGTCATCGGTACAACCGAGCAGTATCCTGGTTTTATCGGGGTGCTTTTCGGCGAAGTCGGCCAGTGTTTGCAGCAACACGGCATCCTGATCAATATCCTCGCGTGTTGTTACCTTAACAATGCGTGAATACTTTGTTTCGCCCATGGGCCAGCGGCCAAAAGCCTGACTAACTACGCCGTAGGCCTCATGGAAGGCGCGCGCCACACTATAGCAGTTCATATCGGCGCCCAACAGCACCGGCAAAATATCTGGCATCGTGCACCCCTTTTTTATGGTGTTGGCCACCATGCTTTCAGCCACTTGCTAAATAATTATTATAGCACAATCAAGGCACAATTTCCATGCCCATACCCCGCATGATGTCCAGCGCGCCCTGTGCGCCCGCCGCATTGCCAGAGCCGCACAACGCCGCCAACACCCGCATTTGCGCTTTGGGGAAATAGCTGTGCAGCAAAATGGCATTGGCTATCACGCAGATATCGGTCACCAGGCCGCACAATTCAATAACATCGGGCGCGCCGCCGCACAGGCCGGCGGCTTTTTTGCCAATATCCACACAGCCGAAAGTGGGTTTATCCAGCAGCATGGTGCCGGGCACCCGGTGTTCCTCGTAGGTGTGCAGCTTACCATACAGTTGATGCCCCGTGCTGCCCTCCACACAGTGAGGAATTGGCAAATGGATGCCTTCACGGGTTTGCAGATAGTCGGCCTCGTGGGTATCACGGGTAAAAAGCACCTGGCCGCCCTCAGCCAACGTGGCCTCCACCTGGTGCACAATACCCGCCTCCAGCTTCTCGGCACCGGGGAACCCCAACGCCCCGGACACAAAGTCGTTTTGGTAGTCGACAACGACCAGCAGCTTTTTCATTCTACGCTCCTTCTTGACAAGTTAATTGTCATCACATCTATCAATATGATTATCAATTTGGCCATATAAAATAATTATCAGCTAATCCAGCATTATTTTATGTTATTTAAGCTTTGAATTGTATTGCGCAGACCTTGCCTCCACTTGGAACCAATAGACAAGCCCATATGCTCATTCTTCCAGATAATCGGCCAGCAGCGTCTCGCGGCCCTCTTCAGTATACACCCGCTGCACCCGGCGGCCAATGTTGCAAAGGATCTCATAATTGATGGTGCCGCACTTGGCCGCCACCGCGTCAATGGAATCGGCGCTGCCGCCGCCAATAACCGTGGCGATGCTGCCCAATGCCGCCGCTTCGTTGCCGGTCACATCCACCACCAGCTGGTCCATACACACCCGGCCCAAAATGGGCGCGGGCCTGCCCTCTATGCCCACCACGCCGGTGCCCGACATCAGCCGCGGGTACCCGTCGGCATAGCCCACGGCCAGCGTGGCCACCCGCATGTCACGCGGCGCGGTAAAGGTGCGCCCGTAGCTGATACAGTCGCCCTGCTTGATGTCTTTCACCATGGTGACGACGGTTTTCAGGCTGAATGCCGGCTTCAGGCCGGGCAGCTGCACCTCGGGCGAGGGGTTGCAGCCAAACAGCAAAATGCCGGGGCGCACCATGTCCATATGCATCCGCGGGTAGGCCACCGTGGCGGCCGAGTTGCAGGTATGGGCATAGCGGAAGGTACAGCCCCGCTCGGCCAGCGCGGCGCGTACCTGTAAAAACAGCGCAAACTGCGCTTCGGTGTAGGCAACGTCATCCGCTGCAACAGAGTCCGCCACCGGGAAGTGGGTGAACAGCCCCACCGGTTTCAGGCCGGGCAGGCCATAGGCCTCTGCCAGGGCCGCCACCGTACCCGCGGGGTCATCCTTGGCGTTGAAGCCCAGACGGCCCATGCCGGTATCCACCTTGAGGTGTACCCGCACCCGCACCCCGGCCGCCACAGCGGCGTCGGACAACTGGCGCGCATACTCCGCGCTGAAAATGCACTGGGTCAGGTTGTGCACCCGCAGCCGGGCCGTATGCTGGGGCGAGGTATACCCCAGCACCAAAATGGGCCCTTTCAGCCCCGAGCGCCGCAGCCGCACCGCCTCGGACAGCCCCGACACCGCAAAGCTACGCGCGCCGGCGTCGGCCAGCGCACGGGCCGCCACCAGGTCGCCGTGTCCGTAAGCGTTGGCCTTCACCACCGCCATCACCCGGGCGCTGCCCGCCACCTTTTGAATGAGCCCAAAGTTGTGGCGCAAATTGTCCAGATTTATCTCCGCCCAACAGCGGCGTTCAAAATCAATGCCCATGAAGCTCCCTTTCGGCATAAATCGTTCAATTCAGTTAATATATATATATTAATTATGTTTATATAGCTCTTTTATTGCATTGGGCTCAGGCGCTGATGGCACTTTCAAACGCCATGGGCAAGCTAAAGCATCACCCTGCCGGTTTTGGCCCCCAACCGTCTAGCCCGGCTTTTTGCAGCGCGCCCAAAGTCTTCTGGCGGAAAGCCGGGTCCGCCTCCGCCCGCTCGGCCACCATCTGTTTCACCGCGCTGCGGGCGGTAACGCCGTCCACCGGGCAACGGCTTTTGATGATCGGCGCACCCGTCTCGGTGGCTGCCTTCGCCACCTCGGCCTCGGTGGCCAGCACCAGCGGCCGTATCACGGTAATTTCCTTCCGGGACATCCAGGTCACCGGCGAAAAACAGCCCAGCCGCCCCTCACCAAGCAGGTTCATATAAAAGGTCTCCACTGCATCGTCCAGGTGGTGGCCCAGCGCCACCTTGTTGCAGCCCAGCTTTTTAGCGCCGGTGTGCAGCGCGCCACGGCGCATTTTGGCGCACAGCGCGCAGGGGTTTTGCTCAGCCCGCACGTCAAACACCAGGTGCCCAATATTGGTGCGCACCACGGTGTGCGGAATGCCTGCCTGTTCAAAATAAGCTGTCAGTGCGCTGTAATCCGTCTCCTCATTGCCAAACATTGGGTCCAGCGTGAGCGCCTGCACAGTGTACGGATGCTCAAAATAGGCCGCCAGGCGTTTCAGCGCCAGGGCCAGGGCCACGCTGTCCTTCCCGCCGGAGACCCCCACGCATATGGCGTCGCCGGGGGCCACCATGCCATAAAGCTGCATCGCTTTGCGGGCCAGCCCCTCCAGCTTTTGCATTTTTTGCTTGCCTGCTGTCATCCATCAGCCCACCTTGGAGGCGCAACCCTGCCCAAAATTAGCGGCAGCAGCGCCGCCGCGCGTATGGTCATTATTATAGCAACCGCTATGGCTGCTGTAAAGTTGGCCCAAGTGGGCAGCGGGCACCGCTGCGCTCCCACGCATGCACCAAAACCCACCGCCAGCCTCGGCTTGCAGGTGCCCGCCCACCGAATAACCAACACCCGGAGACGCCCATCGGCCGCACTCCGGGTGTTTATCATCATACTATAAAACTTTACAGCGCCGGCTCCTGCGCCTGGGGCTTAGGCTCTGCCGCGGGTTTCTCCCCTTCAGCCTCCTGTGGGGCGGGCCCTGCGCTGCGCCCGGCTATGGCCACCGACACACAGCCCGCCACCAGCCCGAACATTGCCATGTTGATGGACTCAAACAGGTTGATGCCCGTACCGCTGGAGAACGTCATGGAATAGACGGCGTAGGGCAGCTCCAGGCAGGTGCAAAACAGGAAGGTGAACACCCCCACCAGATACGTCCAGCGCAGCCGGCGGCGGGGCATGGCAATGTAGAGCGAGCGCAGCAGCAGCCCGAACCACAGCATGGCCAGCAGCGCCCCCACGGCCTGCACCAGCGGCCCCACCCGGTAAAGGGTGCTGGGCTGCACCAGAATGCGGTAAACGGTAACCAGGCTGAACGGGATGGCCGCCAAAATGCCCCACACCGCGCTGCGGGTGGGCGAAGGCGCCCGCTGGGTAAACATCTGCCAGGCGGTGAAGCCCATCCATACGCCATACCAGATGAACAGGATGCCGGTGATCAGGTGGAAGGTATCCGGCTGCTGCAGGGAGACCACCGCCTGAGTGATGCCATACACCACACCCACCGCCCCGGCCGCGGCAAAAATACCGCCCAGCCCGCGGCTGCGGGTGCGCAGCACCGAGATGGCCCGCGGCCCGATGGTGCGCAGGCCCAGAATGCACATGAGCGCCGGCAACAGCAGCAGCAGGTACCGCGCCCAAATGGGCCCGTGGGTGATGAAGCCCGTTATCGGGTCGGTGTAGTAAGACAAATCCAGCCAGTACATGGCGCCTATCAGCACCATCACCAGCAGAATCAAAATGGTTGGCAGCCTTTGTTTCATGCGTTACCCTCATAGATGTGTTGTCGGCGGAAGCCTAAATGCGTTCGTCCAGCGGCTGGTACTTTTGCCGCAGGCCCAGGTACTTGTAGGCCGGGCGGATGATGCGGTTGGCGAAGATGATCTCCTCGGCGCGGTGGGCGCACCAGCCGGGCACGCGGCTGATGGCGAACAGCGGGGTGAACAGGTCGTCGGCAATGCCCAGCATCTTGTAGATAAGGCCGGAGAAAAGGTCCACATTGGCGCAAACGTCCTTGCTGCCGCGCTCCTGCTCAAACACCACCGGGCCCAGCCGCTCCACCGCGTGCAGCAGCTTGTAGTCGTCGCCATAGCCCTTTTCCAGCGCCAGGGGCTCGGCGTAGCGGCGCAGTATCACGGCGCGCGGGTCGCTGATGGTATACACCGCGTGGCCCAGGCCGTAGATAAGCCCGCTGCCGTCGCCGGCCTTTTTGCGCAGGATGCGCCGCAGGAACTCCAAAATCTCGTCGTCGTCGTCATAGTCCTTGATGCCGGCCTTCATCACCTCCAGCATCTGCATCACCTTCAGGTTGGCGCCGCCGTGCTTGGGGCCCTTCAGGCTGCCAATACCGGCGGAAACGGCGCTGTAGGTGTCGGTGCCCGAGGAGGACAGCACCCGGCAGGCAAAGGTGGAGTTATTGCCGCCACCGTGGTCGGCGTGCAAGGTCAGGCAAAGGTCCAGCAGCTTTGCCTCTTCCTTGGTATACTGCTGGTCGTCCCGGTAGGTAGACAAGATATGTTCGGCCGTGCTCTGGCCGGGCTGCGGCTGGTGGATGACCATGGATTCTTTATCG
This sequence comes from Oscillospiraceae bacterium, assembly GCA_012729855.1. Taxonomy (GTDB): domain Bacteria; phylum Bacillota; class Clostridia; order Oscillospirales; family Ruminococcaceae; genus JAAYCI01. The sequence goes on along the minus strand of JAAYCI010000008.1, from coordinate 34,075 downwards.
TACACACGGCGCTTCACCTGCCAGGCGTTCACCATGATGGTGGGCAGCCCGGCCACCAGACGGATGCTCTGCCGGATGACGTTCTGTAAGTCCTGGCCCTCGGGGTCGTCGTCGTAGGAGTACAGCGCCAGTACGCCGCGGCCCAGCTTGTTCATGATGTTGGGACTGGGGGCTTTCATGATCATGTCCTCGGCAAATCCCTCGGGCAGCTCGCGGTTCTTTTCCAGTATGGCGCAGAAGCTTTCCAGCTCGCTGGCGCTGGGCAGGGTGCCAAACAGCAGCAGCCAAATCACTTCCTCAAAGATGAAGCGGTCTTCCTCGTAGGCTGCCCGAATAATCTCCTCCACGTCGATGCCGCGGTAGATCAGTTTGCCGGGCACGGGGGTCTTTACGCCGTCCACCAGCTTGTAGCCCACTACGTCGCACACGTTGGTAAGCCCGGCCAGCACGCCGGTTCCGTCGGCGTTGCGCAGCCCCCGCTTCACACCCAGCTTTTCCGATATCTCGGGGTCGATGTAATTGTTCTTTTCGTACTCCTCGCACAGGTACTCAAAGGGCCTGTCGCTGGACAATGTCACTCGGTTCATACATACTTTCCTTTCCTCCATCCGGCATGGCCGGCAGAATGGTACGGCCTGCCGTACCCGGGTGTGCGTTAGAGGCACACCCTATACCCCTCTCAAAGTATTCATGTTATTTTACAGCATACCCCGGCAAATTACAAGGCCGGCGGCAAAGAAACACCCCGGGCGCCAGGTGCCGGGGTGTTTCGCAAAGCAGGGGCTGTTATGCCCGCGCTTACACAATCTGAATGGTCTCCAGCACGGCGTCAAAGGTGTCCACATATTCGCCGGTGGTGTCTACAAAGTTGAAGGTATACTCGCTGATGCCGGCGTCCACCCGCAGCTGGTATTCGGTGAGGTCGCCAGTGGGGCCGGGAGTCAGGCTTTTCATCAGCAGGGCCGGGCAGCCGTCTATTTCGTACAGCTTGTAGTCGTAGATTTCGGTGGTGCCGCCGGCCTCCAGGTTGGCGTCCTCCACCATCTGCTGCACATCTGCGTCGGTCAGGCGGGCCAGCTCGCCTGTAGCGTCCGACGTCAGCACTTCGATGATGGTCTCGCTGCCATCATTGGCCTCCGCTACCAGCGGATCTTCCGAGGTAATGGTGAAGTCGGGCGGAATGTCGATGGTGTACGATGTTATGCCCACACCCGCGCCATCCACCAGTTCATCGTTTACAAGCACACTGTCGGGCGCCGAGGTGCCGGCGGCGTTCGGGGTGCTGGTGGATTCCGGCACAGAGGCCGGGGCGGAGGCCGGCACGGAGGCCGGGGTGGAAGCCGGCGCGGACGCCGGGGCGGACGAGGACGTACTGGTACAGCCGGCCAACACCAGCACCAGTGCGGCCAGCATGGCCGCGCAAATGCCTAAGCTTGCTTTTTTCATTTTTTATACCTCCCGCGGGCCATCAGTCAAAGCTGATGCTGTCGATGGACGCGGCAAAGGCGTCGGTCCAGTCGCCGGTGGCGTCCACAAAATCGAAGTAATATTCATGCGTGCCGTTGTCCACCCGCACCTGGGTCTGCACCACTTCGCCGCCATCCGGGGTGGTGCCGGTGATGGTAACGGTGGCAGCCGGATAGCCGCTCACTTCCATAAGCGCGGAGTCCTTAATGGTCAGGGTGCCGCCGGCATCGTCCACGTCTGCCGCTATCCAGCCCTGCAGGTCTTCCTCGGTGGCGTCGGCCAGCACACCGCTGGACTCATACCTCAGCACAATGATCTGCGAGCCATCCTCGGCCGCGGCCGACACCGGGTCTTCCGATATCGCGGTGAAACCGTCCGGCAGTTCAAAGGTGTAGGCATCGGTGGTAACCTTGTTGCCGTTAATCGATACCCGGGCGCTGCTGTCTGCCGGGGTGGACTCCGGCGCAGAGGCGGGCGTTGACGCCGGCACAGACGCCGGGGCCGATTCCGGCATGGAGGCCGGGGTGGACGCGGGTGCAGAGGCCGGGGTAGATGCCGGCGCGGACGAGGACGTACTGGTACAGCCGGCCAGCGCCAAGGCGGCCAGCAGTGCCGCGCAAATGCCCAAACTAACTTTTTTCATTTTTTACATCTCCTGTGCTTTATATGGTTATATATGGGTTACAAAACGGGTACAAAAAGCGCATGTGGGGCTTTTCCCTTGCTGTACCCACAGTATAAGCCCCGGCACAGTCGAAAAATGATGTATCGCGTTACACCCTGCAAAAAAGTTGTTGCTTTTGTGCCACCCGGCCACCCTGTTTTAAAACACATAAAAACAGGGCCAGCTTCCTGCCGGCCCTGTTTGATATCTTGTGCGTTCAAAATGCCCAAGGCGATTCCGCCTTTATTGCAGTGGCTTATGCAAAGCTGATGCTGTCGATGGTGGCGGCAAAGGCATCGGCCCAGTCGCCGGTGACGTCGGTGAAGTTAAAGGAATAGGTCTGGCTGCCATTATCCACAACCACAATACTCTGCTGCACTTCCACGTCGTTTGCTGTGGTGGTCGCTTCCATATACAGTGCCGGATAACCACTTATTTCAGTGCGCTCGAAGGTGTCGATAGTCATTGTGCCACCAGTAGCTTCTACACCGCTCACCACCTGGCTTTGCCAGTCTTCGTCGCTCACAGCTTCCAGCTGGCCGGTTGCGTCCAAAACAACCACAGCGATGTTGGAACCGTCTTGCGCCATGGCCATGTACGGGCTTTCACTCACAACCGTAAAGCCTTCGGGCAGTTCCATAGCATACTGGGCGTCGCCGGCATCGGCCTGGCCGTCGCCCTCAATGCTGTCGTCGGCAACACTGTCATCAGCCGCGCTGCTGTCCGGGGTGGACACCGGGGTGCTGTCGGACACCGGGGTGCTGTCGGACGCGGGGGTGGAAGCGGGAGTAGAAGCAGGGGTGGAACTTGAGGTGCTGCTGCAGCCGGTTACCACCAGCATCATGGCGGAAAGCATTATCGCACAAACAACCAAACCAATTTTCTTCATCTTTCATTTCCTCCAATTATACAAACCTATTTTGCACGCCGGGCCCGTGGCTATAAAACCCCGGCGCAACTTCAAAAAACATTAAGACGCGGTAAGCTCGCTGCTGCCGGACACGCTGTCGTCGGCCAGGCTGTCATCGGCAATGCTGTCGTCGGCTACGCTGTCATCAGCCAAGCTGTCGTCAGCCACGCTGTCATCGGCCACGCTGCTGTCCGGGGTAGACACCGGGGTCGATTCGGGCGTAGAGGCGGGGGTGGATTCGGGGGTGGACACCGGGGTGCTGACGGACGCGGGGGCGGACGTGGAGCTGCTGCTTGAGGTGCTGGTGCAGCCGGTTACCACCAGCATCATGGCAGAGAGCATCACGGCGCAAGCGATCAAACCAAATTTTTTCATTTTCATTGCTGTAGAGCCTCCTGGTTTTGGGAACCTTCCCTTTTGGTTCCCCCTGCGTAAACGGTCACTTTTTGTCGCAGATGGTCGTCATTATGCACAAGCAAATGGGGCTTTATGTTGTGCAACGTGGCTTATTATACGGCAACATTCACCGAAATGCAATTACAATTTTGTAATAAATTACAAAATTCCCGGCCAGCAAAAAAACACCGGCCGGGAATCTAATATTCTTGGGGCCCTGCGGGCCTGTTTTTTTTGTAATCTAATTCATAATCGCCGCTTCGGTCTCGGGGTCAAACAGGTGGATCTTGCGGGTATCCACCCCCACCTTCACCTCATTGCCGGTTTTGCTTTGGGTGTTGGCGGCCACACGGGCGGTCATGCGGGTGCCCTTGTAGTCCAGGTACAGGTACACCTCGCTGCCCATCAGCTCGCTCACCTCCACCACCGCGCTGATGATGGACTCCGGGTGCTCGGCCAAAAACGCCTCGTCGTCGCGGATATCCTCGGGGCGGATGCCCAGGCGCACCGGCTTGTCCACGTAGGCGGCCATTTCCGCGTTCACCTTGTCTGGCTGAATGCGCAGCTTTTCGCCGCCGATATCGGCCAGGTAGCCCTTGTCGTCCTTCAGCAGCTTGCCGTCAATAAAGTTCATCTGCGGGCTGCCGATAAACCCGGCCACAAACACATTGCAGGGGCTGTCGTAAAGGTTTTGCGGGGTGTCCACCTGCTGTATCACGCCATCCTTCATCACCACAATGCGGTCGCCCATGGTCATGGCCTCGGTCTGGTCGTGCGTTACATACACAAAGGTGGTGCCCAGCCGCTGGTGCAGCTTGATCAGCTCGGTGCGCATGGAGGCGCGCAGCTTGGCGTCCAGGTTGGAGAGCGGCTCGTCCAGCAGGAACACCGCCGGGTTGCGCACCATGGCGCGGCCCAGCGCCACCCGCTGCCGCTGCCCGCCCGAAAGCGCCTTGGGCTTGCGGTCCAGCAGGTGCTCAATGTCCAGCGCGCGGGCGGCTTCCGTCACCCGCTGCTTAATCTCATCCTTGGGCATTTTGCGCAATTCCAGCCCAAAAGCCATGTTCTTGAACACCGTCATGTGGGGGTAAAGCGCGTAGTTCTGAAACACCATCGCGATGTCGCGGTCTTTGGGCGGCACGTCGTTCACCAGGCGGTCGTTGATGTAGAGCTCGCCCTCGGTAATCTCCTCCAGCCCGGCAATCATGCGCAGCGCGGTGGACTTGCCGCAGCCGGACGGCCCCACCAGTACCACAAACTCCTTGTCGGGTATCTCCATGCTGAAATCCCGCACGGCGGTAACGTTGCCGGGGTATACCTTGTATATATGCCTCATGCTTATACTGGCCATGGCTTGCCTCCTATGGTAAAATATTGATGGAAACCGTCTCTTCTGGTTTCATGATACCATGGATAAAAGCAAATTAAAGTGCAAAATATTGATATTGCCCCTTTTAAAACCATGTCGTTGTTTTCATGGCACGAGTAGTGCGCGGTTGGCGATAAGCGGTGCAAGCATTCCGCTTTTCAGGCGCATGACGCAAAAAAATAGGATGGAGCAATGCAATGCAACCCCTTAAAAAAAAGCACCCTCCCACGCCGGAAGATGGCGCCGGCGCGGCCCTGACCTGGGCCGCCCTGGGCGAAATGGAGGCCCACTACGCCGAGTTTTACGGCGTGCAGGAGCTGGCCGACTGCCTGCAGGTGAGCAAATGCCACTTGATTCGCAGCTTTACCGCCGCCGTGGGCCTGCCGCCCGGGCAGTACCTTACGCAGGTGCGGCTGGCACAGGTAAAGCGCCTGCTGCTGGCCGGCGAGTTCTCGCTGGAGGCCATTGCCGGGCTGTGCGGGTTTTCGGGGGCCAATTACCTGTGCAAGGTGTTTAAAAAGCACACCGGGCTTACGCCCAGCGCCTGGCGGCGGCAGGCGCCGCCAACGGCCCAGCCGCTCCGCTCCCCGCAGGACGAGCAGGCGTATCTGTAGAACCGGCTGCCGCGCACTTGCGGGTGCGCTTGGGTGGCTTTGCCCCTGTGCCGCCTGGCATGTGCGATGGGCAAATACGGCACACCGGCGTTGCAGGGCCCTTTGGGCCGGGCCGGGCTTGCGAAGCAAACCGGCGAGCCCACGCCCGGCTTGAACGCGCCCCGCAGGGGCAGAGCGGGCCAAGCGCCTATACAAGGACAGGCAAACCATCGGTCGCACCCCTCTGCAATCTTTCTTCAAACCCCTATCTTCCGACAACAACCTGATGTATAATGGTGCCACCGTAAAACACCCTCTTTATACCATAACCATCCAGTCGGGAGGCTGATTTTAATGAAAGTGGTTCATGAGCCGAACCAATCCCGTTTCGACCTGCTTGACGACGGCGGCAACATACTGGGCGAGATTGCCTACATGCCGGGCAGAGACAACACCCTGTACGCCACCCACACCCTGGTGGAGCCCGAGTACAACGGCCGCGGCTACGCCGGCATTTTGCTGGACGCGCTGTGCACCTACGCCCGGGAGAACGACAAACAAATTGTGCCCATGTGCGGCTACGTGGTGGGCCAGTTTCGCAAGGAGCCGGCCAAATACGCCGACGTGAACGCCCGGTGCGAAGAGTAGCCGGCAGCCCGCCTTACTTCCAACAACCAAAAGTCTGCGCCTGCCAAACCCTTTTTGTTTGGCAGGCGCAGACTTTTTATTGCCGCTGTTTTGAAAGCTACAGCCCGTTTGAACCGTTTACCCGGTATGCGGCCTTTCCGCATGGCCTGCGTCAGGCGGCCAGCCGCAGCAGGTCTGCGCCGCTGGCGCCGTGCAGCACGTCCCAGTCGGTGTCGTCGTAGCGGGTGGAGGTGCAGGCCGGCAGCTTTTGCGAGGTTTCATCGCGGGTGTGGGTGGCCGCCATCTCGGCGTCGCTGCGCAAAAAGTAGTCGTAGCGCCAGTCGCCCTCCCGCAGGCCCAGCGGGTCGTCCCAGGTCACGTCCAGGTTGTAGAACTGGCCGTCCAGCCGCACCAGGCTCCAGCCGTGGTTTTCGCCGCCGGCCGTGCCGGTGCAGTAGGTGCTGGGAATGCCCAGCCGGTTCATAAAGTACGAAAACGCCTTGGCATAGCCCTCGCACACCGCCTGCCTGTTTACAATGGCGCTGTAGGCGGTGTATACGTCGTCGCCGTACACATAGCTCACCGTGGCGGCCAGGTAGTCGTGGATGAACTGCACCTTTTCCAAATCGCTGCCCAGCGCCTGGGCCCGGGCCAACACGCCCGACGCCGCCCCGTTAAAGGTGACGATCTCCCGCGAGATGGTGTCCAGCCCGGCGCTGGCCCGCAGCTCCACCGTTTCTATCTTGCCGCCGGCGTAGCTGTAGCCCACCACGTGGCCGTCCACCCAAAACAGCGAGGGGTCATCGCACAGCAGGCCGAAAAACGCCTCGGCCACCTCGTCCAGCGTCATGCCAAAGCGGGCCACATCGGCCTCAAAGCGGTTTTGCAGCACCGTTACCCGCAAAAAGTCGTACAGTTCCTTGCCCTGCGCGCTTAGCAGGTTGCGGTACTGGGTAAAATCCTCGCCCAGCGGCGCGCCGTCGGCGGTGTGCATGTACAGCAGTGTCTCGTAGCGGGCCAGTTCGGCCTGTGTTTGTTCCAGTTGGGCCTGCAAATCCTCCGTTTTTGCCGCCGCCGCGCTCAGCTGCTCGTCCAGCGCGCCCGTGCTGGCCAGCTGCTGCAGCCGGCCGTCCTGTATCTGCGCCATCTCGGCGTTCACGGCGTCTATCTGGGCCAAAATCTGCTGCCCCTGCGTCTCCACATGCTGCATCACCGGCAGGCCCACCAGCACAAGCGCCAGCAGGCCCGCAAGCAATACAATAAGCTTCTTCACACACCGTCTCCTATAAAAAAACGGAGCTAACCCGCCTCCGTAGAAATCGATTGATCTGTCAAAGCGCCGTACCTGTCGGCATAGTCGGCCACCTGGCGGCGCAGGGCATCCAGCTCGCTTTGCAGGGCGTCGTTCTGGCGCTCGGTCTCCTCCAGCTTGCGCTGGGCGGCCTGTGCTTCGCCCGCGTCCTGTGCGTTCTCCTGCTTCAGTTCGGCCAACTGCTGGCGGGCGGTGTCCAGCCGCGCCTGGTGTGCCTGCAACTGCTGGTTTGCCCGCCCCAGCAGGGTCAGCCCGCCGGCCATGGCCACCAGCAGCACCAGCACCACAAACAGCCAGCGGTAGCCTTTGGTTTTCTTCCCCTTCATCCTGCGCCCTCCCGGCGGTACTCTTCAATACCTATATTAACGTACCTCGGCAGTGCGGTCAATTGGCGGGCACCGGTTTTCACACTTGCCTCACCGTTTTGCCATTGGTTGAAAATGCGGGGGCGGTATTGTATACTAACTGGGATAATGCCCACTGTTTCTTTAATATTCCATATAGCAAGGAGGCCTGCCAATGGACATGCTGCTGGGGCTGGTGCCATTGGCGGGCTTTTCGCTTTTGGGCGCGCGGCTGCTAAAGCGCCCGTCGGCGCTGATGCCGCTGGTAACCGTAGCCGTTACCATGCTGTGGTTCACGCTGCTGGGCACAGCCGGCCTGCTGCAGGTGGCCGGCTGGGTGTGGTATCTGGCCGGGGCCGCCGCGCTGGTGCTGGTGCTGGTGTGGGAAAAACGCGCCGTGCTGCGGCTGTTCTCTCCCGGGCTCATTTTCTTTTTGGCGGGCAGCGTGTTTTTTATTGTGCTGCTTTACTGCACCCAGCCCCTGCTCACCCACTGGGACGAGTTCACCTTCTGGGGCCCGGCGGCCAAAGCCACCACCAACGCGGGCGAGCTGTACACCACTGCCGCCTCCAACCTGATTCCCCGCAGCTATCCGCCGGGGCTCACCGTTTTCAGCTATGCGCTGCAGTTCTTCGGCGGCACTTTCGCGGAATACAAACTTTTTGCCGCCTATGCCATTTTGTACCTGGCGGCCTTTGCCACCGCTGCCGCGCTGCCCGGCAAAAACAAAACCGGCGCCGTGGTGCTGCTGGGCACCTTCTTTTTGCTGCCGCTGTTGTTCGAGACCCTGCTGCCGGCCGGGCAAACCTCCACCAGCTATATCATCGGCATGTCCGACCCCGCCCTTGCCGCGCTGTTTGGCGGGGCGCTCTGCCTCTACTTTGGCGGCGGCAATAAAGACGCCCGCCTGCTGCTGCCCTTCGGGCTGGTGCTGGCGGCGCTTACCAACATCAAGGACATTGGCCTGGCGCTGGCGCTGCTGGCCCTGCTTATTGCGGCGGCCGACATGTTTTTCTGCGAGCGGGACACCCTCTCCTTCTTCCGCCTGAAACGCTGGAAGGGCTGGCTGGCCGCCTGCGCCGTGTGCCTGGCCATGATCGTTGCCATCTACCTGGTATGGGCCCTGCACATTGGTACGGCGCTGGACGTGGACCGCTTCGACCTTGGCTCCTCTGCCCAGCAGCGCCCCATGACCGCCCTGCTGGGCGACTGGGTACGCGCGCTCTTCGGCATTGAGGTCCCACAGCAGTACAGCGTGGTCAATGGCCTCATGTGGCGGGCGCTGGTCTCATCCGACTACCCCGTGTGGCTGCTGGGGCCCGGCATCCGGGTGTTCATCGTCATCCTGGTGGTGCTGGTGCTGGCCTGGCTGCTGTGTGGCACTGGGCGTGGCCGCCGCCGGGTGGTGGTGTTCGCGGTGGCGTCGGCCGTCGGCTTCCTGGCATTTTACCTGTTTAATATCTTCACCTACGCGTTTATTTTTGCCGAGGTAGAAGCCTATGTGCTCAAGGACTATAACCGCTACATCACCCCCTACTGGCTGGGCTGGCTGATGGCGTCGCTGGTGCTGCTGGCGGCCAACGCCGGCGACGCCCAGCGTGAAGCCGCCCTGGCGCGCACCCGCACACGCAGCAAGGTGGCCCGGGTGCTGCTGGTGGGCTTTGCCGCCTGCGTGCTGTTCACCACCGTTTACCACGGCCGTTTCAGCAGCGGGGTGTCCAACTTCCTGCAAAAAAGCCCGTCGCTTTACACCACCCGGCAGGATGTGCAGCAGCTGGTGACCGAGGCCAAAGCCGAGGGCATGCAGCCGGGGGACACCGTCTACCTGATAAACCAGGACGACGACGGCACCCGCTTTTACATGCTGGGCTACGAGCTGGACGCCCGGCTGGCGCCGGTGTTTGGCCGCGCGTGGGGCCGTGACGGCCAGCCCCTGCTCAACGAGGACGACAGCCAGAAAATTCAGGGCAAAGCCGCCGGCAAGCTGGTGCCCACGCTGGAGGGCTACAGCGCGCTGGAAAACCCCGTGGTGTGCACGCCCGACGAGCTGGCAGCCTACCTGCGCGACACCGGCTGTACCCACCTGCTGCTGGACGCGCTGGACGCTTACATCCTGGAAAGCTTCGGCCCGCTGTTTACGGACGGCCTTGAAACAGGCTGGACACCCGACGGCTGGAACGTGGGCGGCCAGCGCTACTACCGCATAGAATGGCAGGGCGACGACTGCACCTTTGTGCCGGCAGCCGCCCCGGAAGGGGGTGCCGCCCCATGATGGCGAAAATACTCAGGCACTGGAAAGGCTGGCTGCTGCTGGCCTGCTACGCCGTGGCGCTCATTCTGCACTGTGCGCTGGGCGCGGCCAGCCTGTTTTCCCAGCGCGCGCTGCCCATACAGGAACTGGCCCTGGATGACTTCACCCAGCTGGAAAGCATCCAGCCCCGGGACGACGGCCATGACTTTGTCACCACCAACCTGGACGCCCAGATGATCTACCGCCCCGAAGCCCCCTTCCGCGCGGCCAGCCTCACCTTTGAGGCCAGCTTCGACCGGCCCATCGTGGAGATGGTGCTCTACTACACCACCGAGGCGGACGCGCCTTTCAATGAGCGCCAGAAGCTGTGGGCCAAGCAGGACGCCGACGGCCACTGGTTCTTCGACCTTGCCGGCCGCAGCTATACCGCCCTGCGGCTGGACCCCGACAGCATTGGCGGCGTGTTGTGGGATTACGAGCGCGTTACCCTGAACGCCCCGCGCCCCGCTGCCCGCTATTTTATCCCCGACGCGCGGGGCTGGCTGGTGCTGCTGTTTGCCCCACTGCTGGCCTGGGGCGCTTTGGGCGAGCTGCTGGATGTCATTCTGTCTTCGCTTAAAAAGCACAAGATTAACAAAATATGATATTATAAATTAGATGATAAAGCGAAGGAGGTGTAAAGCTTGCAGATAGCGGACGTTTTTATCTCATTTTTATCGGTTTGCGCGCTGGGGACTTTCCTGGTGCTCAAGTGCCGCATTCCGGCGGGCTTTGCACCGCTGGTGGCCATGTGCGCAGTGCCGTTGTGGTTCGCGCTGTTTGGCATGGTGGGCCTGCTGGGGTTGGGCAGCTGGCTGTGGTACCTCCTTTGCGCGGGGCTGTTGGCGCTGGCATTGCTCTGGCGCCGAAAGCAAAACAATTACCGCGCGTTATTGTCGCCCGGCAGCTTATTTTTTGTATTGGCTGCCCTGGCCACCCTCATCTTTCTGGCCATCCGCCAGCCCATCATCAGCCAGTGGGACGAGTTCTCCCTCTGGGGAACCATTGTCAAGCTGATGAAAGGCTCGGGTGAGCTATATACCACTGCCGAAATGGGGTGGGCCTGGCCGGCCACCCAACTGCCCACCCTGCCGACCATTGGCTACTTTACCCAGGTATTGGGCGACTACGCCGCCTGGAAAATCTACGCCGGCTACGCGCTGCTGACTCTGGCTGTTGTGGCCGCGCTGATGGGCCAGCTTTCATTTAAGCAGTATAAGATCGTCGTGCCACTGGGGGTGGCCGGCCTGCTGGTGCCCTGGTTCTTTTCTGTCGGGGCGGCGCGCATCTTTTATGTAAAGCCCATCTGGCTGAACAGCTACGCCGACATTCCCGCCGGCATGCTGTTTGGCGGCGTGCTGCTGCTGTACCTGGGCCTGCGCGAGGCCAAAGGCCCACTGTGGCCGGTAGGCCTAGCGTTGGCCGCCCTCTCTATGACCAAGGAAAATACCTTTCTATTTGCGCTGGTGCTCGTGCTGTTCATTGCCTGCGACCTGCTGTTATTTGGCGACAAACCCAGCGAAAGCAACGTGCCCGCCAAGGGTGGCACACTGCGGCAGCAGCTAAGCCAACAGCGTCTGCCGGGCAAGCTGGGCCGCTGTTTCATCTTCCTGCTGCTGGCCCTGCTGCCCTATCTGATATGGAACCAGTACATTGGCTGGGTGGTGGCGCAACGCCAGGCCAGCGGCCTGAGCGTACAGGCCAGCGAACCACTCTTGCAGGTATTGCTGAATTGCATGGCCATGCTGCTGGGTTTCCAACCGCGCACCGAGCAATTCCAGCTGGCGCTGGACAACATGCTGGAAGCCTTTGTCAGCCCCGGCCAGAAAATAACGATGGCAGGCACTGGTTTGATGACTGTCTGTTTGATTTTAATACTGTTCGCGCTGGCCGCGCTGCTCACCGCCGACAAGCAGCTGCGTAAACGGACATTTGTCGCTATGGGTGTATCGACACTTGGCTTTGCGGGTTATTATTTGGAGTTGATCTTCAGCTACGGCCGGGTGTTCTCCGCCGAGCAGGCGGCCTCACTTGAAAGCTATTCCCGCTATTTGAGTTCCTATTACACCGGGTGGTTTTTGATAGCACTCATTTTTTTAGGCATGGCTGCGCGAAAAGAACGCCCTTATGGCATAGCGTCGTGCGGGGTGCTGGCCTTGGCCGGCACCATGCTGGTGCTGTGCAATACGCTATTGCCTATGCAGTACAACGACATCGGCTACCCCGACGCCCACTATCGGGAGCTACGCGCCGAGCAGGCTGTGGCCGATACCGTGCTGGAGCAACTTGAGCCGGGCGACCGCCTGTTCTTTGTCAGCCAACGGGATGATTTTGGCGAAAAATGGTTCCACTATTCCTATTATATGCTGCCGGCCATACTGGATTTCTCCGGCGTTCCCGACAAAGAGGGCGGTATCGGCGGCGGCGGCGGCACCTTCGGGCTGCCTGGCCAAGGTGGCGGCATCCCCAGCTATCATGCCTACACGCCCGAGGAACTGCTGGCCTATATCACAGGCAACGGCTGCGACTATATCTTCTTCGAGAACCTGGACAAGGCCTTTATCAGGGCCTACAAAACGCTTTTCAGCGACGGCCTTGCCGCGGCAAAACGGGGCGACACCATGCTTTATCGCGTGGAGACCGCTGCCGGTGAAACGGTGCTGACCCCGGTGCTTGACTGATACGCATTATGATTCAACCCCAACCATATAAAGGAGGTGCACCATGCCACGACGCCAACGCTGGGTCGCCCGGCTGAAAAAGATCAAAATCCCGGTTTATTGCTACCTGCTGGCCGTCATCATCTGGCTGGCCACCTCCGCTGTGGCCTGCATTGGCGACGCTATCTCCCACGCAAACGGCAGTTTGTCCGAGCAAAGCTTGGTTCCGGCCGATTTTGCATTGTATGACATGGAACTGCAGCCCGACGGCAGCTACCTTTGCACCAGCGACGACCCGCAGATGATCCTCTCCAGCCTGGACGGCCAGGTGCGCACCCTGCGCTTTTGGGCCGACTACTCGGGCTATAGCTTTGAAATGAACCTCTACTACACCACCTCGCCCGGCCCCGAGCAAAACGGCGGACGCTTTGGTGAAACACGCCGCGTATGGCCGGTGGAGCAGGAGGACGGCAGCTACCTGTTCACCCTGCCCCGCCAGACAATTTACGCCCTGCGGCTGGACCCCGCCAGCGCGCCCGCCAGCCAGGAACTGACCATCACTTTTGAGGGCATCCTTCTCCTCAATGAGCCAGTTTCCACCCTAAGCTATTTCAACCCCGGCTGGGCCGGCCTGGCTACGCTGCTCATCCTGCCGGCCTTCCTGGCGGCACTGGTGCGCTGGCTGCTGGACCTGATAAGGCACTATCATTTTGCGCGAAAGCACAAGATGCCTAACACAGCTTAATTTGCATTTTTTCTATTTTATCGAGTTGTAATATTGTTATAATATTAAAACATTCCCCTGGCAATTGCCAGGGGAATGTTTTAATGATTTTTAGCCTATATTTCCAGTTCGCTACGGATATCCGGAATCTCCTTACCGGCCAGCTTGTCGCTGTAATGGTGGGTCTGCTCCAGCATCATATCCTTCACCTTCATCAGGCGAATCTGGCTGCTGCGCTCATTTTCGTCCAATTTCATGGTGATATACTTGATATTCTCTTGCATTTCCGGGATCATCACATATTCCAGCGCGTTTACCCGGCGGCGCGTTTTTTCAATCTCCGCCGCCATCAACTGGCAGCTTTTTTCAATCTCGGCCAGCTGAAGCATATCGGGCAGCACATCGGCCATGCTTTTCACCGCAATGTCCAAATCGCTGGAGGTAAAGCTGAGGCCATACGAATAGATGTTGCTTTCATCGGTGCTGCGCGTCTTGATTTCAAACTGAGGCACCATCACGCTCATCACGTTTTTCTCGCCGGCCTCCAGCCATACCTCCTGGCTGGGCGCCAACAGGGCTGTGTCCAGTATTTCATCCTGCATGGTGGCGCGGGCCAGCGCAAAGTTCTGGGCGGCCACCTTCAGGCCGGCTTCCACCTTTTCGCGCATTTCCTTGTTTTTCCGCACCAACTCCAGGAACTGGCGCATCAGCTCATCGCGCTTGTCCTTCAGCAGCTTGTGGCCCCGCATGGCGGTTACCAGCTTGCGCTTGATGCGGGTGAGCTCCATGCGGGTGGGGTTTACCTGCTTCTTGGCCACACGCATCCCTCCTTTTTATCGGAAAATAGCACACTATTACGCGTCATAATACTGGTCCAGGTATTCGTCCTTGATGCGCTTCAGCTCGCTGCGTGGCAAAATGCGCAACAGTTTCCAGCCCAAATTCAGCGTCTCTTCAATATCACGGTTGGTATTATAGCCCTGGCTGACATATTCTGCTTCAAATTGGTCGGCGAATTTTGCATAAAGCAGGTCAATCTCGGTCAAGGCGGCTTCGCCAAGCACCGTCATCAGCTCTTTGGCGTTCTTACCGCGGGAATAAGCAGCAAACAGCTGGTTCATGGTATTGGCATGGTCTTCCCGTGTTTTTCCTGCGCCAATTCCCTTGTCTTTCAGGCGGGACAAGCTGGGCAGCACATCGATGGGCGGCTGCAGGCCCTTGCGGTACAGGTCGCGCGCCAGAATAATCTGCCCCTCGGTGATATACCCTGTCAAGTCGGGGATGGGATGTGTCTTGTCATCTTCGGGCATCGACAGGATGGGAATCATCGTGATGGAGCCATTGCTGCCCTCCAAGCGGCCAGCCCGTTCGTACAACGTAGCCAGGTCGGTGTACATGTAGCCCGGGTAACCGCGCCGGCCCGGCACTTCCTTGCGGGCAGCCGATACCTCGCGCAAAGCATCGGCGTAGTTGGTGATATCGGTCAGGATGACCAAAACATGCATGCCTTTGTCAAAAGCCAGATACTCCGCCGCTGTCAGGCCCATGCGCGGGGTGGCGATACGCTCAACAGCCGGGTCGTTGGCCAGGTTGATAAACATGACCGCACGGTCGATGGCGCCGCTCTCTTTAAAGGAGTTGATAAAGAAGTTGGATTCCTCAAAGGTGATGCCCATCGCCACGAAGACCACCGCGAACGGCTCGGATGTGCCGCGCACCTTGGCCTGGCGGGCAATCTGCGCCGCCAACTGGGCGTGTGGCAGGCCACTGCCCGAGAAGATGGGCAGCTTCTGGCCGCGCACCAGCGTGTTCAGGCCGTCGATGGCCGACACGCCGGTTTGGATAAACTCCTGCGGGTAGGAACGTGCCGACGGATTCATCGGCAGGCCGTTGATATCCCGGCGAAATTCCGGCAGGATGTCGGGCCCGCCGTCAATCGGGCGGCCCAGGCCGTCGAACACGCGGGAGAGCATATCTTCCGAGACGCCCAGCTCCATGCTGCGGCCGAGGAAGCGCACCTTGCTGTTCTCCAGGTTGATGCCGGTGGAGGATTCAAACAGCTGCACAAGCGCGTTGGTGCCGTCTATCTCCAGCACCTTGCAGCGCCGCCGCTCACCGCTTACCAGCTCAATCTCGCCCAGCTCGTCGTAGGCCACATCGGTCACGCCGCTTACCATCAGCAGCGGGCCGGCCACTTCCTGTATCGTTCTATACTCTTTTGGCATTACGCATCCTCCTCTTCCAGTTTCTTGGCAAGATCATCAATCTCAGATGCGAGTTGCCGCGTTATATTCTCATATTCCTGCGGTATTTCTTCTATCGGCACATACTTGATACGGCCAATGGCCTCACGCACAGGCAAATTCACCAAATCATTGATGCTGATGCCCTTATCCAAGGCTTTTTGTGCAGCATCATAATAATCCAGCACGAGATTAAGCATAGTATATTGTTTTTCCAGCGGCGTAAAGGTATCCACATCGTGGAAAGCATCCTGATGCAGGAAGTCCTCGCGGATGCTGCGGGCGGCCTCCAGCTTCAGGCGGTCGGGCGGGCTCAGGGCGTCCATGCCCACCAGCTGCACAATCTCCTCCAGCTCGCTCTCTTCCTGCAACAGCAGCATCATGCGGGCACGCTTGGCCATCCAGTCGCGCTTGACGTTGGCGTCAAACCAGGCGCCCACGTCGTCCAGATACAGCGAGTAACTGGTCAGCCAGTTGATGGCCGGAAAGTGACGTGCATATGCCAGTTGCGCGTCCAAGCTCCAGAACACCTTCACAATACGCAGCGTCGCCTGGGTCACCGGCTCGGAGATATCGCCGCCCGAGGGCGATACCGCACCGATGACGCTGAGCGCGCCCTCACGCGGGGTTGAACCCAGGGTGGTCACGCGGCCGGCACGCTCGTAGAACTGCGCCAGGCGGCTGCCCAGGTAGGCCGGGTAGCCTTCTTCGCCGGGCATCTCTTCCAGGCGGCCGCTCATCTCGCGCATGGCCTCGGCCCAGCGGGAGGTCGAGTCGGCCATCAGCGCCACCGAGTAGCCCATGTCACGGAAGTATTCAGCTATCGTGATACCTGTATACACACTAGCTTCACGCGCCGCCACCGGCATATCGGAGGTATTGGCGATCAGCACGGTGCGTTCCATCAGGCTTTTGCCGGTTTTCGGGTCCTTCAGCTCGGGGAACTCCAGCAGCACGTCGGTCATCTCGTTACCGCGCTCGCCGCAGCCAATGTACACCACGATGTCGGCGTCGGCCCACTTGGCCAATTGGTGCTGCACCACCGTTTTGCCGCTGCCAAAGGGGCCCGGCACGGCAGCTGTACCGCCTTTTGCCAGCGGGAACAGGGTGTCGATGACCCGCTGCCCCGTCACCAGGGGCACGTCGGGGCTCAGTTTCTGCTTGTAGGGGCGGCCCCGGCGCACCGGCCAACGCTGCATCAGCGCCACGGGCACCTCGCCCTTGTCGGTCTCCACCACGGCCACGGTCTCTTCCACCGTGTAGTCGCCGCCGGTGATGCTCTTCAGCGTACCCGCCACACCCGGCGGCACCATAATTTTATGCGCAACGATATCGGTTTCCTGCACAGTACCGATGATATCGCCGCCTTCCACCTTGTCGCCGGCCTGCATCACCGGCTCAAAATGCCACCTGGTGTCGCGGCTCAGGCTGGGCACTTCCACACCGCGCTCCAGGCGCTGGCCACTCTTGGCCTTGATAACGTCCAGCGGGCGCTGGATACCGTCATAAATGCTGCGGATCAGCCCGGGGCCAAGCTCCACGCTCATCGGCATGCCGGTGCTCTCCACCGGGGCGCCGGGCCCAAGGCCGCTGGTCTCCTCGTATACCTGTACGCTGGCCTTGTCGCCGTGCATCTCGATGATTTCACCGATCAGCCGGCTGTCGGCCACGCGCACCACGTCGAACATGTTGGCATCACGCATGCCTTCGGCAATAACAAGCGGGCCGGCCACCTTCAAAATCGTGCCTTTGCTGCTCATATGCTGCACTCATTCCTTCCCGTCAGTCGTTGGTCGCTGGCCGTGTACTAGGCACGCACACCGCGCCAACCCAACGACCATCTGAAAGTTATATTCACATAAGTATATTAATCATTTCCAAATATTATGTCTGAACCAACCGCTTTCTCCACGCTTTTGCGCACGCGCGCAAGCCCGGCGCCCGTGTTGCCGGACACCCCCGGTATGGGGATGATGGCCGGCAGCGGCATCTCGTTGTAGGCGGCCAGCTCGTTTTCCATCTGGGCAAACAGGGCTTCGGTCATGTAGATGATGGCGTAGTCGTTCTCCACCAGGGTGCGCAGCTGGCGGGCGGCGGCGTGCGCGTCGGTGGCGGGGTAGATGTCCAGCCCCACCGACACAAAGCCGTAAATGCTGTCGCGGTCGCCCATCACGGCAATCTTATACATAGGTCTCACGCAGCCTTTCCCGCAGCATACCGGCATCCAGGTTGTTGATTTTGGCCGTCAGAATCAGCCGTACCATGCGAATTTCGTTCTCTCGCCCCAAAATAAACGCAGCCAGCGGCTCTATGGAGAAATAGTGATGCCGCTGCGGGCGAATCAGCTCGATCATCTTGTTGTCGCACCAGCGCTCAAACGCCGCCACCGAGATTTTCAGCGCCTCCACGGCGCCCGCATAGGCGGTGTGCTCCAGGTAGCTGTAAATGTCCTGCAGGCTGGAGGCCGCCGCGTCCATCAGCGCTTTGGTGTTCAGCGTGCCGGCCGGGGCCACCGCGCGCTCAATAAACTCGCGGCTTTTGCCCATCATGCAGCAGCGCACGGCCGCCTTGATGTTGGCCGAATCCACCGTCAACTGGGCGTAGCGCTGCAAAAGCTGGCTCTCACTCTTTTTGCCGGCGTTGTCAATGGCCACCAGCACCGCGCGGTCTATCACCATGTCGCAGGCCTGGCCGTTGCCGGTGTGGGCCAGCGCCTCGTAGGCGTCACGCCCGGCCTTGGCCATCGCGTCCGGCAGCGGGGCAAACTCGTGCTCGTTGGCCGCCTTGATGATGGTCTCCACCGGCACCGTGCCGTATTTGATGAAATACTGGCCCTGCTCGTTCTCGTCGTCGCCCGAATAAGCCAGCTTGATGGCCGCCTTCAGGTTGTGGAAATCGTTGGCCAGGCGGAACACATTGAACGGCGATAAATCGTTCACCAGTTCCCCTATCAGGCCCCAGGTACGGTCGATCTCATAGGCAATCAGCGCGTCGGGGTCCTGCGGGGGCAAATCGGGGGTTCCCCAGCCCTTGTCGCTCAGCAGGCGAAACGCGTCGGCCACGCCGGGCGCGGCTATCAGCTGTTCCAGGTCCTGCGCGCTCAGCAGGTTCTGCTCGTTCACATGGGCGCGGGTCACCGCGAATACATAGTCATTCTTAGCCAGTGGGGCACCTCCTCCGGGGCCGGGCAAAAATCAGGCAAACAGGGTGTCGCGTACCAAGTCGGAAAACTCGTCGCTGCGCGCGTCGAACATCGCCCGGAACGAGCAGTTTTCCTCCACGTCGCCGTATTTCAGCACAAATCCCCCGTCGATGGGGCGGGTGTCTTTGGATACTTCCAGCGCCGTGCCCTTGGGCAGCGCGCCGGCCAGCTGCTTTTCAAAGCCGGACGGCACCCGCGCAAGGTCGGCCGCGTTCAGAATCAGCACGCCCGCGCCCGGGTGGGCGGCCCCCGCGGCCAGGCGCGCCAGCAGTTCAAAATAGTCCTTTTCGGGCAGGGCATACAGGCTTTCCAGTGCTTTTTGGCGGGTTTCGGCCAGCAGCATCTGCTTGGTGGCCAGCGTACGCTGGCGGCGCTGCAGGCCCTGGGCGCTCTCGCGGCTGCGCTCAATGTCGGCCACGTCCTGCTGCGCGGCGGCGGCAATCTGCGCCGTTTTTTCGTCGCTTTTGGCTTTGGCGTCGGCTAAAATGGCGTCGGCCTCCGCCTTGGCTTTTGCCAGGATCTCCGCGGCCTCGGCGCCTGCCTCGTCACGGATCTCCCCAATGATTTTCTCAAGACCGGTCATGGCCAGCCCCCCTTAAATGTTCAGGCCGGGAATGCTGGAGACGGCCAGCAAGCTGACAAGGAAGCCCAGAATGGCATAGGTCTCCACCATTGCCGGGAAGATAAGCGATTTGCCGAACTGGTCGGGCCGGCGGGCAAACAGGTTGATGGCCGCCACCGAGGTTTTGCCCTGGTGGATACCCGAGACGAGGCCCACGATGCCCACCGGCAGGCAGGCCGCCAGGTAGGCAATGCCCTTGGCCAGGGTCATGTCGGGGCTGCCGCCCAACAGGCCGATCTGGCTCATGGTGATGAAGGCGATAAGCAGGCCGTAGATACCCTGGGTACCGGGCAGCAGCTGCAGCACCAGCACCTTACCAAACTTTGTGGGGTCTTCCGTAACCACGCCGGCTGCCGCCTGGCCGGCCGTGCCCACGCCAATGGCGGAACCCGCACCGGCTAAAAATGAGGCACACGCCATGCCCAACACAGCAAAAGCAATTCCGAGCTCAAACATTTTGAGTTTCCTCCTCAATCTTGTAATACTTGGTATGTATTCCAAAGGGCTCGAACGGGCGTCCGCCACCCTCATAGAACTTGCCGAAGAACTCCACATACTCCAAACGGTTGGAGTGTACATAGGCGCCCAGCACGTTGATGCCGAAGTTGAGCGCGTGCCCAAACAGGAAGATGAGCACGAAGGGCAGCAGCCCCAAAAGGCCCATGCCGCCGCCCACCATCAGGCCCATGCTGTTCACCACCGAGGCGATAACCCCCGTGGCCAGGCCCAGCGCCAGCAGGCGGGAGTAGGACAGGATGTCCCCCAGCCAGCCGGCTATCACATTGTAGCAGGCGTAGGCGCCTTTCAAAAGGCGCTTCACCCAGTTGCGGCTCTCGCGCCCGCCAAACAGCAGCACGCCCAGCACGCCCACCACCGCCACCACCATGCAGATGGTGTTCACCACCGCCGGCAGGGCCAGCTGGAAACCCGCAAGGCCGGCGAACATCTCGCTGCCCATCAGGATGATGATGAGCGGGTAAACGACCAGCAGCGGGAAAACCACATCGTAAACAATGTCCGCATAGGCACGGGCTTTTGCCAGCGTGGCAATCTTCAGCCCCATACCCACCGACAGGTGGATGATGCCTATGCCCAGGCAGGACATCAGCAGGGTCATCGGCTGGGCCAAGGGGTCCAGCCAAACGGGCTTGATGATGATGGGATTGCCGAAGAACCCGTCCGACACCACGGTGAGTAAATCGCCAAAATAGCTGCCGAACATAACGCCCCAGAACAGGGTGGACACCCCGCACCAGAAAAACAGCTTCAGGTTCTGCTGCCAGTTGAACTCCATGTTCTTTTTAGCCAGCAGCAGGCCGCCGCAAACGCCCGCCATCAGCAGGCCGTACATGGCGTCGCTGAACATCAGCCCAAACATGATGTAGTAGAAGAAGCTCATGATGGTGGTGGGGTCCACATCCGCTTTCCCCGGCAGGCTGTAGCTGGCCACAATCACCTCGCTGGGGCGGGAAAAACCGTTGTTCTGCAGCAGCACCGGCACGCTGTCGTCCTGCGGGGCGTCTATCAGCTGCACCGCGCACTCAAAATGCTGCTCCAGCTCTTCCTTCAGCGCCCCGGCCACACGGGCGGGCACGTAGCCGTCCAGCACAAACACGTGCTTGGACTGCACCAGCTGCTCGATCACGCCGTATTTTTCGGCGCGCATGGTCATGTGGTCCTGCAGGAACAGGAAATCCGCGCGGTGCTCGGCGCTGGCGGCAATGCCCTCCGCCGCCTTTTTGATTTTTTCCTGCGCGTCGTCTATCCGCTTTTGCAGCCGGGCCTGTTGCTCCTGCGGCATGTGCCGGCTGGGCGACGGTGGCCGGGCAAAACCCACACTGCGCAGGGCTTCCTCGGCCATGGCGGCGTCCCGGCGCAGCACCACCATGTAAAAGCAGGTTTGCTCCTTGCTGGTGTGCACCACTTCCACATCCACTGCGTCCAGTTGGGGCGCGGCGGCGGCCAGCTTCTCCAGTATCTCGGCCCGGCTCACTTCGTTTTCCAGCGTGCCCACAAACACGGCGGTTTTGCGGGTGCCGGCAAAGTTCTGCGGGATAGGCAGATTCATCCAGGGCACCAGCGCCTCCAGTTGGGCCTCGGCCCGCAGTATCTCGGCCTTGGCCTCCTCCAGCTCGCGCTGGTGCTGCACCACGCCCTGGGCCCGGCGCAGCACGGTGGCCCGCCGCTCGCTAAAGTCATCGTGGGCCTTGGGCGCCACCGGGGTACGCCCCTCCAAAAAGTTCAGGAACGGCTTCTTGTGCTCGGTGGCCGCGTCCACTATCTCCACCGCCTGGGCGGCGGTGTCAGCGTTCTTTTCCAGCAGCGTTCGGGTGGCCGAGGTATCCATCTTGTCAAACACATCGTCCCGCCCGCCGGCATCCTGAATCTCCACAATGCCGCGCCGCTGCAAAAGCTCCAGTATTTTTTTACGGTCCCGCTTCATGGCAAGCAGATGTATCCGCTCCATTTGCAAAACGGCCATACGGTTGTCGAACCCCCCTCAAAGGCTGCCCGGGCATGGCCCGGCGCCTGGTCAAATTACGCGTCTGCGCAAGCAAGCGCACAATATAAGCTACGCCAGTGCGTCCAGTATCATCTTTACCGCCGCCGCCTGGTTGGCGTGGGCCCTGTCTACCAATTGGTCCATTTCGCCGCCCAGCAGCGCGGCCGATATCTCCAGCTTTTCCGCGCTGGTTTTGTGGGCCGCGGCCACACTGGCTGCCGCCGCTTTTCGGGCGGCGTCCTCGGCGTCATTGGCCAGGCGCACCGCTTCGCCGTGGGCGTCGTCCACCATTCTGGCCGCCTGCTGCTCGGCCTGGCGTATCTTCTCCTGCGCTTCGGTCTCCGCCTGGCGCACCAGATCTATCGGGTTGTCTGCCATCGTACCACCTCGTCCCCTTTCGCCACAGCTTTTGCCGGGCGTTTTTTCACATATGAAATATGCGTCGGATTGCGTCGTCTCACCCATCTATACTATCAAACCCACCGCGAAAAAACAAGAATCCGGCCCGTATTTTGCCCTTATCGGGCCCCGTTTTGTGTAATGCACACGTTGAAAAAGCAAAAGCGTGCCATTCGCACCCACGCAGGGGGCCAACCGAGTCAAGTTTGTGAAAACAAATTTCACAAATTCAGACCTACTTGAGCAACTATGAGTGGCCGGGCCGGCGAGGCTGTGTCTACCAGCTGGACGGCCTGTGCAAACATTTCCGCCGCGGGCGCCAGTTTTGTTTCGTCATTGGCGGCCAGCTCGGCCAGTACATCGCCGGCGGCCACCCGGCTGCCCGTTTTGGCGTATAGCTTAATATACGCCGCATAGTCAATGGTATCCTCCTTGCGCTGGCGCCCGGCGCCCAGCACCACCGACGCCCGGCCGATCTGTTCGGTGTCCATCGCGCCCACAAAGCCCGCCCGTGGGGCCCGTACCAGCAGGCTGTGGGCCGGGGCGGGGAAGCGGCCTGGGTCGTCAATGTAAGCGGCGTCGCCGCCCTGGGCCTCCACCATCTGACGCAGCTTCTGCAGGCCGCTGCCGTCCTGCAGGGCCGCTTTGGCGCGGGCCAGGCAGGCCTCCCTGTTTCCCAGGCCGGCCAGGTGCAGCATGCCGGCGGCCAGCTCCAAGCACACCTCGGTCAGGTCGGCCGGGCCGGCGCCGCGCAGGGTCTGCACCGCCTCGGCCACCTCGGCGCTGTTGCCAATGGCCACCCCCAGCGGGATGTCCATGTTGGTGATGAGCGCGGCGGTGCGCATGCCGGCCGCCTCGCCTATGGCCACCATCTGGCGGGCCAGTTCGGTGGCGCTGGCCTCGTCCTTCATCAGCGCGCCGGTGCCGGTTTTCACGTCCAGCAGCACCACGTCGCAGCCGGCGGCCAGCTTCTTGCTCATAATGCTGGAGGCGATCAGCGGCAGGCTGCCCACCGTGGCGGTCACGTCGCGCAGGGCGTATATCTTTTTATCGGCCGGGGCCAGGTTGCCGCTTTGGCCCACCACGGCAATGCCAATGGCGTTCACCTGCCCGATAAACGCCTGGCGCCCCAGCTCCATGCGCATGCCCGGGATGGCCTCCAGCTTGTCCACCGTGCCGCCGGTATGGCCCAGCCCCCGGCCACTCATCTTGGCTATCTTCACCCCGCAGGCCGCCACCAGCGGCGCGCATACCAGGGTGGTCTTGTCGCCCACGCCGCCGGTGCTGTGCTTGTCGGCCTTCACCCCGGCAATGGCGGAAAGGTCTACCCTGTCGCCCGAATCCGCCATGCAACGGGTGAGGCACACGGTCTCCTCCGGCTGCATGCCCCGCAGGTAAATGGCCATCAGCAGGGCGGCCATCTGGTAGTCGGGCACGTCGCCGGTGGTGAAGCCCCGCACCACCCAGGCGATCTCGGCGTCCGTCAGGCGCCCGCCATCCCGCTTTTTGGCTATGATGTCATACATCTGCATGGTTCGCCCTCCTTGCAGGCTGTTCAGTCTAAATACTTGATGACGATGCGGTCTGTCAGCTTTTTCAAATCATTGGGGCAAATGCTGGGCAGCTGGCTGGCGCCGCCGCCGTCCACCGTGGCGTCGGTGTTGGTGGGGATGAACACCTGCCCGGCGGCCACCTTTTCAAAAAGGCTGTCGTAATCGCTTTGGGAAAAGCGGCTGAAGCGGCTGGTGGCCATGGGCAGGCCCACGCCCCTGTCGGCCGCGCGCAATACCAGCTCCTGCCCGCCGGTGAAGGCGCCTGTATAGTGCGCCTCCAGTATCAGTTGCACGGCGGCGCTCAGTTCCTTCATGGCCGAGGTAAGCACCGCCTCGCTCACCGTGCTTTGGTCAATGTCCACCCCGATGGCTTTGGCGCCGGCCGCCTCCGCCGCCGCAAACACGCTGGTGCCCATCTCTCCGCCACAGGCGAAGATGACCTCCACGCCGTCGGCGTACCATTTGGCGGCGGTTTTTTCAATCTTTACCCCGGGGGTAAAGGTGCCGGTGTAAGTGTACAGCATCTCCACCTCTGCATCCAGCACCTCGGCGGCGTCGTGGGCGCCCTGTACAAAGCCAAACCCAAAGCATACCACCGACGGCACCGCCAGCCCGCCCATAAAGCCCAGGCTGCGGTTGCCCTCGTATACGGCGGCATAGCCGGCCAGGTAGCCGGCCTCCTCCTCGGCAAAGTGCACGGCCACCGTGTTGGCCGCCGCGCCGCCTATGGGTGTGGCGTCTATTAAAACAAAGCGTACCTCCGGCCAGGCCGCCTGGGCACGGGCCACCGGCCCGGCAAAGGGGTGCCCCGGCGTTACCACCACCCTGGCCCCGGCCTTCACGGCCTGCTCTATGGTGGCGTAGTAGCCCTCGTCGGTGGTGGCCGCGGGCCGGTAATACCGGTGGGTGATGCCATGGGCCGCCGCATAGGCCTGCACGCCCTCCCAGGTGCCCTGGTTGAAGCTCTTGTCGTCCACCTCGCCCATATCGGTCACCAGGGCGATCTCGGCGCTTTCCATCTGCACGCCGCAGGCGGAAAAAAGAACGGCAGCCAACAAGGCCGCCACCACCACCACCAGTTTTTTCATGGTACTGCGCACCGCGTCCTCACACACCTTTTCTGCAAAATGACACCCCTGTCATCTCTCATACGAACAGTATAGACCTTTTGTATAAGGGAAACAATGCTGTTTTGTGTATTGTTACAAAATATTTCATAAAGTGCCACCAAGCCCCATGCCGGCCGGCCGTATAACCCCTGTTTCGGCAACCACAATGTCGACCGGGCGGTCAAAACGTTCTTGCGGCAGGGTATTGCGCAGCAGCTTGCCCCGGCACAGGCAGGCCACCGGCGCTGCCACCCCGGCCAGGTAGCGGTCGTAAAACCCCGCGCCGCGGCCCAGGCGGCTGCCGTCTTTTCCAGCGGCCACACAGGGCGCCACCACCAGGTCAATGTCATCCGGCGGCAGTGCGGCCAGGTGCCCGGCCGGCTCCGGCAGGCCAAAGCGGCCCGGCAGCAGTTCGTCAAAACCCGCTATCGCGCAGGCGTCCATACCGCTGTTCGCCCCGCAGCGGGGCACGCACACCCGCTTGCCGTCGGCCAGCGCCTGCTCAATAAACGCCCGGGTGTCTACCTCATCCCGCACGCTCACATAGCAAAAAACGGTGCCCGCCGCGCGGTACTCCGGCAGCCCCAGCAAAAGCCCCGCAATCGCCGCGTCCGACGCCGCCAGATAGGCCGCGTCAAAACCGGTCGCTTCTTCCAGCAGCTGTTTGCGCAATTGCTGTTTTTGCTCTTGAGTGGTCATAACGCCCTCTTCTTCCGGTAGTATAAATGTGTGGCCCGCTTTCCTTGGCTGGTGGGGCCGGCTGTTCGGTGGCGGCGCTGCGATGCCGGCCACATGGCGGCTTCCCTTGGCGGGCAACGTCAGTGTGCCGTGCTGGCCCATCGCGCGTGGCCGGCATCGCAGCGCCGGCGGCGGGCAGCCGGCCGCGCCGGCCAACGCAGCATGTGACCAAGATCGGGGCACACTCGCCCCAAGCTTGGTGTAGCGGGGAAGCTCTCACCCACGCCTCGGCGGCGTCCCGCCGCCTCTTGCGGCTCACACTGCGCGGCTGCGCCGCTTGGTTCGCCGGGCGCGGGAAAATTTGTTTGCCTCGGCCTGCTGCGCACGGTCAGCTAGCAACGACGCAAGCCAAATTTTGCCCTTCGGGCCCTACTCCGCCGCCTTCAGCGACTCCACCATGTCCACCTTGCGCAGCCGCGGCAGCATCACCAGGTTCACCAGCATGGCGCAGCCAAAGGTGAACAAAACCGCCCACAGGTAGCTCAGCGGCTCCACCACCCGGCGGAACATCACCTCGTCCACCTCGGCCGCCGTGATGACAAACTGGTGCAGGTACACCCCCAGCACCAGCCCAACCGCAATGCCAATGCCGGTGAGGATCAAATTCTCGCGGTACACGTAGGACGCCACCTCGCCGTTGTAAAAGCCCAGCACCTCCAGCGTGGCAATCTCGCGCCCCCGCTCGGTGATGTTGATGTTGGTAAGGTTGTACAGCACCACGAAAGCCAGCAGGCCCGCCGCCAGAATGATCAGCCACACCACGGCGTCCAGGCTGGAGAACATGTCGTCGAAGCGCGCCTTCATGCCGGCAATGTCGCTGGCGCCGGCCACGCCGTCGGTCTCCAGCAGGGTGTTCAGCGCCTGGTCGGTGTCCAGCGCGGAGTCCGCGCTCTGGTTTATCAGCACGGTGTCATACGCGGGCGCCTTGCCAAACAGCGCTTCATACTGCCGGGGCGTGGCGTAGATGTGGTTCATCACATAGTTTTCCATCACCGCGGCCACGGTGGTCGTTACCGGCTTTTCATTGGGGAAGTTGATGCTGAAGGTGTCCCCCGCCTTCAGCTTCAGCCGGTCGGCCAGCTTTTCGGTAATCACCACACCGCCCTCTTGTGGAAAATCCAGCACCACGCCGGTGGTGCGGTCCTCAAAGTGCACAAACTCCGCCAGCCGCTCCGGTGCCTCGGCCACGTCGATGTACACCGTCAGCCCGTTGCTGCTGCCGGCGTCCGATTCCGCCTCAATCAGCTGCTCCTGCAGGTAGATCCCCGTGCCAATTTTGGGCAGCAGGGCATTCAGCGGGGTATCGGCTTCGGCGGTGGAGGGGTCGGCCGTCACCGCAATCAGGTCATACAGGTTGATGCCGCCGTACTGCCGGCTGACGATGCCGGAGATGGAATCCCGCAAACCAAAGCCTGTAAGCAGCAGGGCCGTGCAGCCAGCCACGCCTATCACTGTCATGAAGAAGCGCTTTTTGTAGCGGAACAGGTTGCGGGCCGTCACCTTCATCATGAAGGACAGCCGCCGCCACAGCGGGCCAATGCGCTCCAGCAGCACCCGCTTGCCGGCGCGGGGGGCCTTGGGGCGCAAAAGCTCGGCCGGCACGCTGCGCAGCTCGTTTATGCAGGCGGCCAGCGTGGCCAGCGTGGTGCACAGCACCGACACCAGTATGCTTACCGCCGCCAGCATCTGGTTGCTGTCCCACAGGCGTATGGGCGGCATGATGTACAGGATGGAATACGCCTGCCAGATGGTGCTGGGGAAGGCGATGAAGCCCACCACCACGCCCAGCACCGCCCCGGCAATGCTGGCAATGGCCGCGTAGCCCACATATTTGGCCGCTATGCTGGCCCGGCCATACCCCAAAGCCTTCAGCGTGCCAATCATCATCCGCTGCTCCTCCACCATGCGCGTCATGCTGGTAAGGCACACCAGCGCCGCCACCAGGAAGAAGAACACCGGGATCACCACGGCAATGGAGTCTATGCGATTGGTGTCGGACGCAAAGCCGGAGTAGCCGGGATTCGCCTCCCGAGTGCGCACATACCACTCGGGCACCTCCAGCTCGTCCAGCCGGCGCTGGCCGTCGGCTATCTCCTCCTCGGCGTCGGCCAGCTTTTGGCGGGCATCGGCCAGCTCGGCCTCGCCGTCGGCCAGTTCCACCTCGGCGTCGGCTATCTTTTCCTCGGCCTCGGCTTTCTGCTCGGCGTACTCCGCCTTGCCGTCGGCCAGCTTGCGCTCGGCGTCGGCCAGCTCAGTTTTGGCGGTCTTCAGCTGGCTGCGGCCATCGGCCACCTGGGCGCGGGCGGCGTCCAGTGTGGCGGCGTTTTCGGCCACGGCGGCTTCGCCGGCATCCAGCTCGGCCCTGGCGGCTTTCAACTGGTCGGTGCCGGCGTCCAGCGCCTTTTTACCGGCGTCCAGTTCGGCTTTGGCGGCTTGCAGTGTGGCGTTGCTCTCGTCCAGCGTGGCCTTGCCGGCATCCAGCTCGGCTTTGCCGGCTGCCAGTTCAGCCGCGGCGGCGTCCAGCCCCGGCTGCAGCGCGGCCGGCACGGCGGCCAGTGTGCCGTAGGCCACATCGTAGGCCTTTGCCGCCACAGCGTCTTCCATACCCTGGGCGGCGGCGGTCATGGCGTCTCCGCCCGGCAGGCCGGCGGCGGCCAGGCCCGCGGCAATCTGGCGCAAGCCCGCCGCGGCCTCCAGCGCCGTCTGCTCAAACAGTACATCGGCGCCCGGGGTGCCGGCCGCTACCTGCTGCAACAGCCCCTCCAGCCCCGTCACCGCCTGGCCGATGCCCGCCACGGCCTGGTTCAGGCTTTCCACCTGGGCGGCCCCGGCCTCCCAGGCAGCCTGCCCGGCCTCCCAGGCGGCCAGGCCGGCGTCGTACGCCGCTTTGCCGGCGTCGTATTGGTCGCGGCCCTTCCGCCAGGTTTTGGTCTGTTTGTCCAGTGCTTTCTCGCCGGTGTCATACTCGGCCCAGCCGGTTTGCAGCTGGGCGCGGGCGGTGGCCAGGGCGGCGTCGCCGCCGGCTATCTGCGCATCGGCGTCGGCCAGCTTCTGTTCGTTGCTGCGCACCTCGCTCCAGCCGTTGGCAATCTCCGCCTCGCCGTCCAGTATCTGCTGCCAGGCGTCGGCCAGCTTTTCGTCCGCCTCGGCCCTGGCATCCTCCAGCTCTTGGCGGCCGTCTATCAGCTCAACCTCGCCGTCCGCCACCTCCTGCCGGGCGTCGGCCAGCTTCTGCCGGGCATCGGCCAGCTCCGCCTCGCCCTCGGCTTTCACCTCATCGTAGCGCACCTGTGCGCGTGCTTCGCCCAGCACCTCCAGCGCGTCGGCCTCGGTGTCTATCAAATCATCGTAGGCGTCCGAGAAACTGGACACCGCCCCGCTGCCCGCCAGCCGCAGGTAAACGTCGGTGTATACCTCCTGGTCGAACGCATCGGGGTGCAGATAGGCAAAATACACCACCCGCCCGTCGCCAATATTGGTGTTGCCGCGGAAGAACGACACATACGCCGGCGAGGTGGCCCGCCCCACCACGGTGAAGCGGTGCTGCAGCATCAAATCCAGCGCGTCCGCGCTGTTGGCGGCACTCAAGGTAATCACATCCCCCACCTGCCAGGCAGACGACGCATCCACCAGGCACTCATCGGCGGCCAGGGGCATCCGCCCTTCTGTTACGGTGGGGCGGTTCAGGTAATGGGGGTTATCATCACTGGTATCATAGGGCAGGGCGTTCAGCCGGGCGGGCTGGTCGCCCTCGGGGTGTTCGGTCAGCGCATCCATGCCCCAGCCGGCCATCACGGCCTCCACATCGGGGCGGGCGGCCAGTATTTCCACGTCAGCCTGCGTAAGCCCCAGGGTGGAGAGCACCCGCAGGTCCATCAGGTGGCCGTCGCCATAGTAATGGTCGGCGGTGGCCCGCATGTCGGGGCTGGTGGCTTTCAGGCCGGCAAAAAAGCCCGCCCCCAGCGCCGTAATGGCCAAAATGGCAATAAACCGCCCGGCAGAGGCGCGGATATCCCGCCATATATTCTTGCGTAGCGCCTGTTTGATGTTCGGTCATCTCCTGCCTGGTTGCGTGGTCGGCCTGTTCACCAGTATTTTCGCATCATTGCACCAGTATAGCACCCGCGGCGGCACAAAAAAAGCACCTATTTGCAAAAAGCCTCCATCCATCCCATCACCCGCACCGCACTGCCGGCACTGCTATATCCATTGTGAAAATATTGTGTTATATTGGTATTGCCACTGCCCCATTTACATACCAAACGGAAGGAAGTGACCCCATGAACTGGAACGAGAAATGCATTGAGCTGGACAGGCGCCTGCACCTGCGGTATGGCCCCATTGCCTTCAAGGCTGTGGAAAAAGCCGCCGACCTTGCCAAAATTGACGGCGTGGTGATGCGGGACGAATTTGGCATGTTTTGCCAGCTGCCCTACCTGGTGCGGGTAAACGGCCTGACGGTGGCCGCCACCGCCGCCGGCGCCATGAACCCCCGCTGCAAAAGAACGCATGGCCTGGAAAATGTGACCGCCGAGACCAAAGCCGCCGAGGCCGCCGCGTTTGTAAACACCTGGATGGGGTCTGTAGAAGATGGCCTAAAGCAGCAGGAGGACTACCCGCGCATGCCGCTTACCGAGGCGCTGGTGATGGCCCCGCTGGCCACCACCCCGTTTGAGCCGGACGCCATTATCCTGTACGCCAACCCGGCCCAGATGATGCTGCTGCTGTGCGGCATGCAGAAGATACAGTACGAGCGGTTTACCTTCCATTTTATTGGCGAGGGCTCCTGCGTGGACTCTCTGGCCCAGTGCCTGCAAACGGGCAAGCCCGGCCTTACCCTGCCCTGCTATGGCGAACGCGCGTTTGGTACGCTGGAGGACGACGAGCTGGTGCTGGCGATGCCACCCGCCTACCTCGACCGCGCGCTGCAGGGCATGCCTCTGCTGGAAAAGGCCACCTTCAGCTACCCCATCGAGCGCTACAGGGGCTCGACGGACATTGGGCCCATGGTGCGCGCCATCTACAAAAAGGACGAATAGCTATGGATAAAAAATGCCGGCCCATTTGGGCCGGCATTTTTTATGTTCGGCGTTCTGTGGGGCTTAGGGCCGCTATTCCGCCGGTGTGAAGGCCGCCCCGTTGCCCAGCGCAAACCTGCCGCCGGCGCCAATTTCAAAATGCAGCTTGGCAATGCCCAAATCCACCCGCTGAACGGGGCTGTCATCCGGCACGGCGGCGGTGGCCACACCGTCCTTCCAGTGGAAGCGCACCGGCTGCTTGCCATTGCTGGACGGCGCGCACGCGGCGGCCTCTACCCCGGCGGTGAACCAGGCGGGCGGCGTGCCGTCCACCTCCATCAGCTCTTCCGCGCTTTTGCGCTTACGGCTTGTCACCCGGCCCACGGCTTTCTCCAGCAGGCCGCGGCCTTCTTTAATGGGCCCCACGGTAATAACCGCCACCAGCACCTGCCCGTGGGGCAGCGAGGCGGCTATCTTGTCGCGGTTGAAGGTGCCGCCCACCCAGCAGGTGCCCAGGCCCAGCTTCACGGCCTCCAGCACCAGCCGTTCGCCTGCGTGGCCGGCCTTCTCGAAAAGGTCGGCCTCTTTGCCGCGGCCGGCCACCACAAACAGGCTGCGCACCCCGCTGAACATCCCGTAGCTGTTGGTCACGCCGCCAAAAGCGTCGGCGCCGTCCTCCAGCAGGGTGATGTTCAGGCCGCCCTCCAGGTTGGCCTCCAGCACCGCATGCTCCAGGCGGCGTAAATCGGCCTTATTCAGCTGCCCGGTGTAGGTTCGGCGGGCTGTACGGGTGTTAATCGCTTCCAGGTCGGTCACGTTGTTCTCCCCTTTCTTCTGGCCACAGGGCTTATCTGCGCGCCATGGCGGGCAGCGCTATTCCGCCGGCGTAAACGCCGCACCATTGCCGTAGGCAAACCGGCCGGCGGCGGCAATCTCGAAATGCAGCTTGGCAATGCCCAGCTCCACCCGCTGTAGTTCGTTGTCGTCCGGCACTGCAGCGGTGGCCACGCCGCCCTTCCAGGCAAACCGCACCGGCTGCCTGCCCTCGTTCGAGGGCGCGTAGGTGGCGGCCTCCACCCCGGCGGTAAACCAGGCCGGGGGCGTGCCGTCAGCCTGCATCATCTCTTCCGTGGTTTTCCGTTTGTCGGCGCCCACGCGGCCCACCGTTTTTTCCAGCAGGCCCGGGGCCTCCTTCACATGCCCCACGGTGATGACAGCCACCAGCGTATGGCCGGGCTGCACACTGGCCAGCACCCGCTCGCGGTTGTAGGTACCGCCCACCCAGCAGGTGCCCAGGCCCAGCTTGGTGGCTTCCAGCACCACCCGTTCGCCGGCGTATCCGGCCCTTTCCTGCAGGTTGGGCTCGTTGGTCCAGCCCGCCACCACAAACAGGCTGCGCACCCCGCTGAACATCCCGTAGCTGTTGGTCACGCCGCCAAATGCATCAGGGTCGTCTTCCAGCAGTGTCATGTCCATCCCATATTGCAGGTTGGCTTCCAGCGCCACTTTCTGCAGCTGGCGCAACTCAGCCTCGGTCATTTCCCCGCGGTAGGCCCGGCGGGCAATGCGTGTGCGGATTGCTTCCAGATCGTTCATGCTGCTCCCCCCATTTCTGCTGTGGCGGCAAACCCACCTTTTTTTCATCATAACCCCATACCACGGCCCGGCGCAAGCCCCCAAAAAAAAGCAGCGCCATCAAATAGCCGGGGCCGTGCAAACGCACAGCCCCGAACCACTGATATGGCGTTATTTGAATACCACAACGGCATCGGGCGCCTTGATACGCGGCAGGGCCGTCTCCAGCACCCGCAGGTGGTAGTTCAGGTCTACCGCCTCGGTAAAGCCGGCGCGCAGGTCCTGCCCCACAACCAAGTCCATATATTGCGGCTGTGCGCACACCAGCAGCGCCGTTTTGGGCTGCAGTACCGTGCACATGAACAGCCGGTCTTCTATCAGCTTGCCAATGCGCTTGCTCTCCAGCTCGCCCGTGCCGGGCTGGATACGCTGTAACTGCACGTACAAATCGCTGCTGACGATGAGCGTGTGCCGGCCGATGCGGCCATTTTGCAGCAGGGTGGTCACGCTGGCGGCCACGTCGGCAAAGGCACCCTCGCCGGTGCTCCAGTCGCTGCGTTTCTGGGCCATGGTGCCCTTGGCGGTCAGCAGGCCGTCGATGCCCAGGCTTTTTACGCCGTAGAACACCATGCCGTCCTCCCGCTGGGCCACCGTTTCGGCGGCCGCCCGCGCGGCGGAAAGGTCTACCGGCAGGCCCTCGTTTTTGTAGTGGGCAAGGTCGCGCCAGTACAGCCAAAAGTCTTCATACAGCTGCGGAATTTGAGACAGCAGCCGGCCACCCATCACGGCGAAGCCCTCGCCCGTCTCTTCTTCCTTGCCGTAGCTGTCTATTTTGGTAAAGGCAGCGCCCGGGCCCAGCGGGCCATACAGCGGCAAAAAGCGCCGTGCCACCATAATCTCCCGCGCCGCGCCGGTTACCGCGGCGTCTATCTGCTGCCAAAGCGCCTCGTCAAACGGCGCATCTCCTCTGGACAGGTAATCCATCTCACTGCCTCCTTTATTTATCTTCTATCAAACTGCCCACCGACGGCTCGGCTGCCGGCCCCACCCCGCGGATGGTCACCTCGGAGATGCCCAGGTCGGCCATCATCTCCTTCACCTCGTTCTCACCGCCCAGCAGCTGCTCGGCCACGGCGGGGTCCAGATAGCGCATCAGGGTCATCAGCTCGCCCACGTGGGCCACTTCCTCGTCACGGATGTCGGCCAGCACCTTCTTGGCCAGCGGGTCTTCGGTAGCCTCCGAGTGGGCGTCGTACAGGTAAATGGCCTCCAGCTCCGAGGCGATATCCACCCGGATGGCCTGCAGCAGTTCGGTTTTGGTTATCTTGCGGTCAATATTGCCGGAAAAAGGGTTTGCAAAACTGGGCATGGCACGCACGCTCCTTCCAAAATTCCACGTGTGAAGTGTTCTTTAGTAAGTACCTTCAAGTATAGGAGCGTCCCGCCATCGAAAAACCGCTTACTTTGTCGTTTGCTTGTAATTGTTTGCCATCTTGTTCGAAACGGGGCGGTGTGGCTGTGCAAAACCGCCCCATAAAAAGGCCCGGCGGTCATGGGTGTGTTTGACCGCCGGGCTTGTATATAGACTCTGCAAGGCTTCGGGCTCTCACCCACGCCTCGGCGGCGTACCGCCGCCTCTTGCGCTAAGTGCCTCGCTGCGCTCGGTTGCGCTCGAAACGCGCCCTGCGGGGCGCATTCTTGCGGCTTTGGTGCGTGGCTATGGTACAGGGCTACGCTCGCCCTAAGCCTGCTTCTGT
>JAAYCI010000093.1 GCA_012729855.1 Oscillospiraceae bacterium | reverse complement strand
TGCCGATATCGGCCTGAAAACGACCGAGCGGCAACCTCTGTTTCGCTACGCTCCACTTCGGTTGCCGCTCAGGGATAGGTTCCGCACTAACATTGTGATTGGTACAAAAAACGGGGGCAGCTCAACCATACCACAGGCCAAAATAAAAAAAGAGCCATGTATGGTAGAGCCATACATGAGTCTCGTTCATTAAGACAAGCCAGATTAAGAAAACCGCAGTCTCTGGAAGAAGCGAAGCTTCTTCCGAGAGGTGCGCAGCACCTCTTAATCAGCATGTTGACTTGCCACGCGGAAACCGCGCAAACTACTCCCTCACGGGTTATTCTTTTGTTGCACCCACCTTAGCACACGCGAGCGTCATTGTCAATGCATTAGCGGCGGATAACCGTTGGTTTTATACATGTGCGCCTGGCCGACAAGCCCACAGACATCCGCCCAAAAAAGCGGCAGGCACCCTGCCGCGCGGGGAAACCCTTTGGCCTACACGGGCTTTATGGCCGCATCAAACTGCACCTGATCGCGGCCGTTTTCCTTGGCCCGGTACAGCATTTGGTCGGCCGCCTCCATCAGGGGCTGGGGCGTGCCGCCCACCTGGGGCTGCGCGCTGGCCACGCCAATGCTGGCCGTTACGCTGGTAGGCGTGTCCCCGCAGGGCACCCGCAGCGCCTTTATGGCCACGCGCAGTTTTTCCGCCACGGCCACAGCGCCCTCCAGCCCGGTGCCGGGCAGCAGCACCACAAACTCCTCGCCGCCGTAGCGGTATACCAAATCCACCGACCGGCTGAGCGTGCCACGCATGGTTTGGGCAACGCCGTGCAGCAGTTTGTCGCCCTGCGGATGGCCGTAGGTGTCGTTGTACGCCTTAAACCGGTCCACGTCCAGCATCAAAAGGCTGAGCGTGCCATGCTCCCGTACGGCCCGGCCCCATTCGTACTGGAACTGGCTGTCGAAGGCGCGCCGGTTCTGTATGCCGGTAAGCGCGTCCATCAGGCCCATCTGCTCAATGGTTTCTATCTGCTTGAGGATACGGATCTGTGTGTTCACCCGGGCCTTTACAATGGCGTCCTTGAAGGGCTTGCGGATATAATCCACCGCGCCCAGCAAAAAGCCCTGCTCCTCGTCCTTGTCGCTGTCCAGCCCGCTGATGATGATGACCGGGATATTCCGGGTGGCGGCGCCTTCTTTCAGCGCCACCAGAATGTCCAGCCCGTTGGCGTCGGGCAGAATGATATCCAAGAGAATCAGGTGGGGGCGAAAATCCTGGATACAGGCGACCGCCTCCATGGCCGTGCCGGCCGTTTTCACCGCATAGTCGTCCTGCAAAATGTGCTGGAGCATCTGCTGGTTCAGCAGGCTGTCGTCCACCACCAGAATGCGGTAGGTATGGTTTTCTGCGGCCATAGGGCGCCCTCCCTTGGAAGCTGAAAATACGGTGTGCGGCAAACGCTGCCGGCCTCGCCCCGCAAGGCGCCCGGGAATGCCGCGCACAGCCAACTTATATCCAGTATACATAAACCGGGCGGCAATAAAAGCCCCATTGTGTCTTTTGTTGTATTAAACATACCGTGTGGCCGGCGCCTGTGGGCGCCAGGGGCCTTGCCAAACGGTGAATCCGGTGCAAATATTGCGCGGCCTTCTGGTATGTGGGCATGATATCCTTTATACTGTACTTAAAGGGGAATATCCACGCGAAAAGACAGGGGGGGCTGCCATGCAGACGAAACGTTCAAAAAACTGGATCGCCCTGGTGCTGGGCGGGCTTATGCTGGCAGCTTACGTTACCTTGTGCACCATGGCCATTGTTGAAGTGGCCTACCCCCGGTTTTTGCTGGTGGCCGAAACGCAGAACGCCGACGGCATTGCGCTGGACACCGCGTTTATACTGACAGACACTATGGAGCGCGGCACAGACCCCGAGGAGCTGCTGGCCAACATAACGTTCGAGCCGCTGCCCGGCCACGGCTATACCATTGAGCCAGCCGGGGACTTTACCTACCGCCTGGTGCCGGGGGGCGCGCTTTTGCCCGGCGGCCAGCTGGACGTGCAGGTGTACGACCAGCACTTCCAGTTTGCCGTGCAGAACCGCCTTCGTGTGCTTGAGTGCTTCCCGGCCACCGGCAGCAAAAATGTGCCGGTGAACACCGGTATCGAGATAGTATTCAACACCAGTGATGTTACCAGAGAGGCTTTTGCCGCGGCGTTGTCCATTGCGCCGGGTGTGGAGGGGCGGGTGCGGGTAACGGGCAACCGGTATATTTTTGTGCCCACCAGCCCGCTGGCGTATAACAAAACCTACACCGTTTGGCTGAATGAAAACCTGACCTCCGAAAACGGCGCCATGATGACCGCCGGCTACAAGTTTACCTTCAAAACCCAGGAAACGGCCTACCCCGCTTACGCAAACTCCGCCCAGTTCCAAATGTCGGGCAACGGCATCAGTGTCAATTCCCTGGCCTCGGAAACGCCGCTTTTCCAGGCGTATATCGCGCCCGAGCTGGCGTCGTCGGCCAAGCTGGGCAGCGGCGGCAGCGTGTCCGCCACGGTGCTGGCCTTTTCCGGCTGGGAGGACTACGCCAGCCAGCTTTCGCAGAATACCGCTACCGGCAACACCGGCCGCACCGGCAGCGACAATAACATTGTGATGGACACCAGCGGCCTTGCGCAGGCGGCCAGCTTCGACATTGAGCCGGTGCGCGCCTTCCAGGGCACCGAGGCCATGGATACCAACCAGTGGATGCTGCCCTTCCCCGAGGCGCTGCCCGAGGGCTGGTATGCCGTGGAGTTTAAGCTGGGCGCCGCCACCCGGCGGATGTTCCTGCAGGTGAGCGACTTGTCCGTCTTCTACATGTGGAGCGCGGAAAACTTCCTGGCCTGGGTGAACGACGCCGCCACCGGGCAGCCGGTAAGCGGTGCGCAGGTGGCTTTGAGCGGCGACTATTCCCTGCGGGCCACCACCGGGGAAGACGGCACCGCGCAAGCCGCCGACGCCGTGCTGCCCGCCGAGGACAGGTACGGGCTTTGCGGCAACCTGGTTACCGTAACGGCCGGCAACCGGGTGTTTGTGGATATCAACAAGTATTATTACTATGACTATAGTTACGGCTACGGCAGCACGGTGGACGCCCGCCGGTATATATCCTACCTGTTTTTGGACCGCCCCACCTACCACACCAGTGACACCATTCACGTGTGGGGCATGGTGCGCCCCCGCGATACCGCCGTTACCGAAGCGCCCCAAACGGCCACGCTGGCCTTTACCGCCGACAACACCCGCCAAACCGTGCAGCTGTTGCCCGACGGCACCTTTACCGCCGAGATAGCCTTTACCGACATGCTGGCCGACCGCTGGAGCAATGTGGACCTGATGGTGGGCGACACGGTGGTTTTCAGCCAGTATGTGGTGATAGAAGACTTTGTGAAGCCCATCTTTACCACCAGCACCCGCGCTTCTCAGGAAATATACCTGGTGGGCGCCGGCCCCACGCCCACGGTGGAGCTGACGCTGGCCATGTTCGACGGCACGCCGGCGCCCTCGGTGGGGGTGACGCTGGCCTCCTACTCGGAAGGTGTGAGCGTGCCGGCGCCCGAGCTGCAAACCGACGCCAACGGCATTGTGTCCGCAGAGGTGCAGGTGGCGGCCGTGAAGGACACCTGGTATCCCCAGTATGTGTCCTGCACCTTCCACAACAACGACGCCCAGGCGGAGAACTTTTATGCCTACGGCAGCTTTTACGCCATCCACCGGGATGTGATGCTGCAAACCGAGCGCCAGCCGCTGGGGGACGACCGCTTTGACCTGCTGGTTTCCGCCAATCAGGTGGACCCTTCGGGCCTGACGGACACGGCGCAGCTGTGGCAAACGGACGCGCTCAAGGGCGCGGCGCTGGACATCCCCATTCGGGCGGAAATCTATAAAATCTACTACACCAAAGAGCGGGCGGGCACCTATTACAGCTACATAAACCGCACCATGCAGGAAATGTACACCTATACCCGCCACGAGGAACTGGTGGAAACCCAGAACCTTGCCACCCAAAACGGCACCGTGCTGCTAACCAACCTGCCCAAGGCCGGCGAGGGGGAGACCTATTATGTGGAGCTGAGCTGCTCCGACACGCTCTCCCGCCCGGTGCGCACCACGGTGTATCTGGGCAAGCTGTATGAATATTATGGCATGCAGGGCAGCGGCCTGCGGTACGAGCTGCGCAAAACAAACGCGGACCCCGCCTGGGCCACGGCGAACACCCTGGAGCAGGACAGCTGGACTTACCGCTACTATGGCTCCGCCTTCTACGACGGCGAAAGCACCACCTTCTCGCTGCTGGCCAACGAGGAGCCGGTGCAGCAGATGCCCGGCCGCCTGCTGTACAGTGTGGTGCAGGACGGCTTCTCCAACACCGGCATTGCGCAGCAGGGCAGCTTCACCCTGCCGTTTGCCGAAAACCTGTTGCCCAACTATGTGCTGACGGGCGCCTACTTTGACGGCAAGCACGTCTACCCGCTGGAAAACACCCAGATGTATTTCGACCCGATGCAGCGGGAGCTGGAAATAGACCTGGCCACCGACAAAGACAGCTACCGCCCGGCCGACCCCGTAACCGTGACGGCGGACGTGCGCAACAAGCTGACCGGTGAGCCGGCGCCGGACGTTACGCTGGTGCTGAGCGTGGTGGACGAGGCCGTGTTTGCCATCCGCGAGCAGTACATCAACATATTGGAAAGGCTGTACCAGCGCATCTATTCGCCCGTTATCACCAAGTATGTGTCTTACCACCAGGGCAACCTGCCAAGCCCCGGGGAAAAGGGCAACGGCGGCGAGGACAGCCTGCGCACAGACTTTAAGGACACCGCCTATTTTGCCACGCTGACCACCGACCAAGACGGCCGGGCCTCCTGGCGCTTCACCCTGCCCGACAACATCACCGGGTGGCGGCTGACGTCCCTGGGCGTGGATGGCCGCAACTACGCGGGCAGCACCAAAATCAATGTGTCGGCCAGCAAGGAATTCTTCCTGATGCCGGTGGTGAACGAGGATATGCTGGCGGGCGACAGCTTTGCGGTGGGCCTGCGCAGCGCCGGCGTGGGGGTAACCGAAGCCGATACCGTGCAGTATACCGTGCGCATACAGGGCCCGGGTGTGGACGAAACCCGCAAGGCGGCGGCCCCCCTGCGCACCTATACCGCGCTGGAGTTTGACGGCGTTGCCCGTGAGGGCAGCTATACGGCAACCATTGAAGGGCGCTGCGGCGATTATTATGACGGCGTGCAGCTGCCCATTGCCGCGCGGGCTTCGGGCGTGGAGGTAAGCCTGGTGCAAACGGTTGATTTGAGCGCGGGCATTGATATTGCACCCCTGCGCTACCCGGTGAGCATGGTGTTTTACAGCGAGGGGGCCAAAACCTACAACGAGGTGCTGCGCTCTGCCACGCGCAGCAGCTACGGCGCCCGGGCCGACATGCGCCTGGCCCGCACCTTTGTGGCGCAGCTGATGCAAACGCTGGACCGGAGCTGGTACGACAAAGCCGCCCTGGAGCAGAACCTGGCCGATATAGACGGGCGCACAATGCTGAGCATCCTGCCCTACAGCACGCCGGATTTCGAGCTTTCGCTGCGGGCCCACCTGGCCGCGCCCGGGCTTGTCAGCCTGGATTTCTTTGAGAACATGAGCGAAAGCACGCTGGAAAGCCTGGAGCAGCATTACAACGGCAGCTGGGCGGCGCAGCAGCTGGCCAGGGCGCTGGCCGGCCAACCGCTGGACGACAATGTGAACACCTATATTGCCAATACCTCCAGCCTGGATTACGTGGAAAAAATATGGCTGGTGATGGCGCTGGCGGCCTCCGGCAAGGAGGCCCACGCCCGGCAATGGTACCAAACGCTGGTGGCGGACAACCTGGCCGAGCTGGAACGGGCACAGGGCCCGAACGCGCTGTATGTAAGCGGCGTAAAAAGCAGCCGCACCCCCATGGCCTGCACCGCGGCGGCGTTGATGCTGGCCACCCGGCTGGAAACCGAGCACGCCGAAGGGCTGGCCCTGTACCTGGCCGCGCGCGACCCCAAGTATGACCTGTATATCCTGGAGCAGCTGTATTACCTGCGCATGAACCAGCCGGCCGCGGGCGGCGTGAGCGGGCGCTTCAGCTACCGGCAGGGCGGCGCAACGGTGGAGCAGACCGTGGGCACCGGCATGCAGTGTCTCACCTTCAACGCCGCGCAGCTGGCCGAGGCCGATTTCAAGGTGCTTTCCGGCAGTGTGCTTGCCGACGTATACTACGTGAGCGCGCCGGCCGATGTGGCCCTGCCCGGGACGGAGCGCATGGGCATCACCAAGAAAATAGAGCCGGCCAGCGGCGACGGCTTTGCCACCGGCGCGCTGGTGAAGGTGACCATCACGCCCGATTTTTCCGCCCTGCCAAGCGGCCATGGCAATTACCACGCGTTTGTGGTGGACGAGTATATCCCGGCCGGGCTGCGGTTTGAAAAAATGCAGACGGGCGACTATGGCAGAGGCTGGTATATGGACAACCGGCAGGGCCAGCGGCTGCAGTTCAACGTCTACAGCCTGTATACCGAAAGCTGGCGCACGCCCATTGTATACTACGCGCGCGTGGCAACCCCCGGCACCTTTGTGGTGGAAAGCACCTATATGAACAGCGCCTATGGCGATGCCTGGGGCGCCACCGACCGCACGCAAGTGACGCTGGGTTGAGCCGCCATGATGAAACGTGTGAAAAAAGGGGCGCTTCTGGCCCTGGCGGCGCTTTTTCTGGCGGCCTGTGCGCCCGGGCAGGCAGGGGATTCGCGGGTACTTTCCGGTACAGTGGGCGGTGCATCCCAGCCCGTGCTGTCGGCGCCGGCGCCGCCGCTTACAGAGGATACCGAAGAAAAAGCGCCTTTACAGTGCCTTTACTACGAGCGCGACCTGTTTATGGCGGGCATGGCCGCCCCGTGCGATTATCAGGATGACCGCAAGCCGGTGGCGGCCATCGTGCCGCACCACCTGCTGGCGGCCGACATGCTCTCCGGCTTTTTCGCCCTGGCCGCGCAGCACCAGTATGACACCGTGGTGGTGCTGGCGCCGTCCCATTACCCTCAGCAGTGCGGCAGCTATATTGTAACCAGCGACCGCGACTGGCGCACCCCCTTTGGCACGGTGGAAACAGACACCGCGCTGGTGGACACCCTGCTGAAGGACGGCCTGGTGGCGGCGGAGAACAATGCCGCCGCCCTGGAATACGACCACGGCGGC
Source organism: Oscillospiraceae bacterium (assembly GCA_012729855.1). Lineage (GTDB taxonomy): Bacteria > Bacillota > Clostridia > Oscillospirales > Ruminococcaceae > JAAYCI01. The sequence goes on along the minus strand of JAAYCI010000093.1, from coordinate 3,608 downwards.
GCGGGGCTGGTGCCTTACATTGCGCATTATCTGCCCGATGCCAAGGTAGCGGTGTGCCTGGTGTCGGTGCAGGCGGCGGAAAAACGCATGGAGGCGCTGCGGCAGCACTTGTTTGAATACGCCGAAAGTGGCAACGTTTTGCTGGTGGCCTCGGCCGATTTTTCCCACTACCAGCAGCCGGAGGTGGCCGCTGTGTACGACGCCGCCACCCAGCGCAGCATAGAGGCCTTTGACTATGACACGATATCGGCCTACAGCTCCAAAAATGTGGATTCACCGCAGGCGTTAACGGCGTTTCTCAAGGCGGTGGCGCATTTTGACGCCGACCTGGTGCAGCTGGGGCATTCCAGCTCGCCGGAGAAGATTGCCGCCGGCATATCCAACCCCATTTTTGAAGCGGGGATAACCACCTACTTTGTGTACGCGGGCTTTTTGGATGCCGCGGATGGGATGTGAATAAAGCCGGGGCAGCGGCACACCCCGGCCGCAAATTCCACGGGTGATTTCCATTGGTTTTCGGCGCCAAACCACCCGGCTCCATACCAACAGAAAACCGCGCTTGCTTCTGTCGCCTCACGGAGCCAGGCGGTTTTTTGTTGCGCCATGCACGCCCCGAAGCACGGTGGAAGCGGCCCGATGGCTGTCTTTATGCGGCGTTTTCCGCCATGATCATGGCGGTTTTTTAGTTAAAACGCCAAACTTCGCGTTTTAATCACAAGAGCCTGCCCGCATGGTGTCTTATTCTGCAAGAAGTTTTTTTGCACGGACAATCAGGCTATGGAACGGCCTTAACGAAACAAATCGCCTACAATACCATAAAAAGCCTGGGAGAAGTTTAAAAACGCTATTTTTTACAGAGGGGGCACCACAACATGAAAAAGACACGACTTTGGAAACCGGGGATAGCGCTGCTGTTATCTCTGCTGCTGCTGGCGGGCCTGTCGGCCACAGCTTTTGCAAGCAGCAGCCTTCCGCCAGCTGATAGTTCCACCTCCACTGAAGACACCTCTGCCCTGCAGGACAGTTCTGTCTCCATCGAGGATACCTCTGTTTCGACTGAAGACAGCTCTGTGCCGCAAGACAGCGCTATCTCTGCCGAGGACAGCTCCGTCCCGCAGGACAGCAGCGTTTCAACCCCGGACAGTTCTGTTCCCGAGGATAGCTCGATGCCCGAGGACAGTTCTGTGCCGACCGAAGACAGTTCTGTTTCCACCGAGGACAGTTCCCTGCCGGATGACAGCGCGCTGATTGAAGACAGCTCCCTGCCGGAAGCGGGCGCAGACGTGCCGGAAGAGGACGAGCCCGCGCTTGCCACCGAGGAAGAAGAACCCGCGGTGGAGGTGGAAGCGCGCGCCGCGTAGCTGCTGCCCGATGGCACCGTAAAGGTAAACGACGGCGGCATGGAGCTGTGGGTGGGCAGCGAGAAGAAGGACCCCAACGACACCATCACCATTAACCCCGACGCCACCACCGTGCTCAAGCTGGTGTATGCCTGGGCGGTGACCATCGACCCCAGCACCATCGTGGGCGGCGACTGGGCTTTCATCCAGGGCGGCAATATCCCGGCCAGCCTGCCCATTGGCCCGCTGGGCGCCATGTCGCTGGATATCAATACCGCTGCCATAGGCCTGTTCAAGCCGGGCACCACCGAGCCTTACCAAATTGGCACGGTAACCTTCGAGCGCGGCAGCACCAGCGAGCCCTGGAAAGCCCGGCTGACCTTCCACCAGGACGTGGCCGGCCTGCAGGATGTGACCGGCGGCCATGAACTTACGGCCAACATTGACGTGACCAAGATACCTGTGCCGGGCGAAGTTGTAAGCTTTGACGACCTGGGCGGCCTGAAGTTTACCTTCGACCTGCCCAACGCCACCAGCCTGGCCAAATCCTTCCTGGGCACTTCCATTGGCAGCAATGTCACCAGCACCGCGGCAACCAAAACAACCTCTTCGGACCATAAGTTCGACACCCTGCGCTGGAAGATAGAGGTGAACACCGCACTGGCCAAAAACGTGCCCGCCAAAGTAAAGGATTCACTGACGGACTCCAGCTATGTTGCAGGCACCACGCCCAGCAAGCATTACTTTACACTTGGTACGGAGGCCGCCGATATCGCGGTGTATCCGCTGACCTCCAATGGCAGCGGCGGTTGGAATGAAGGCCCGGCCCTGACCCAAAATGGTGTGGCCAATGCCGACGGCGGCAGCTACAAAGCCACCATTCTTGACAGCAAGACCTGTGAGATCGACCTGGGCACCATCAGCAAGGCTTACCGCATTGTGGTAAACTCCCACACCAACCTGACGGAGCTTACCGGCCAAAGCGGGGGGCTAAGCTACTACAACGCGGCCGACATGCTGGTGGGTGAAACACCCTACCACAGCCACGCCACCACCTGGAAAACCCCCACCAAATGGCTGGAGAAAACCGCCGGGGCAGATGGCGGCACGGCCATAAAAACGGTTACCGGAACCGGCGGCGTCACCTACACTTATGCGGAGTGGACCATCACCATCAACCGCTCAAAGCAAGCGTTTACCGGCGCCAACATGCTTTTCCGCGAGACGCTGGGCACCTACCACCAGCTGCCCGCCCAAGCGGATTTTGAGGCCAACAAGTTGGTTGGCGACAGTGCGGTTACCCTGAAGGCTGTGGAGCTGAAGGAGGTAACAACGTTCAACGCCAACACCGGCGTAAGCGACTATGGCGCCAATGTTTTAACGGGCAACAACCTTACCAGCCATGCCAATGCCACGTTCACCTATACCAACAGCAATGCCTTCACCGTTAATTTTGCCAGCCTGAACGAGATTGGCTACAAGCTGATTGTTCGCACCCTGATTCCCGACAGCCTGAAAGAAGGAGCCGGGAATGTGGGGGTTTGGAACGGTGTTCACCTGGTGGCAAACGGAAACATGGACTGGGGCACCGCCACCACCAGAAGCGACGCCAGCACGGCTCTGAGCGTGCCGGGCGGCCCTGTAGCCGCCTATAAATCTGCGGGCGACGCCAAAACCGACAGCGACTACGAAATTGATTACAAAAACCAGACCATGACCTGGACACTCCGGGGCAACACCGCCAGCTATAACAGCAACAATATCAAAATAACCGATACCTTTGAGCCCCGGACCAGCGGCGCCACCATGGATTTGATTGAGAGCACCCTTGCTATTTACAAGGGCACGCCCGAGCACTCGGGCGACAAGGTGGACAGCTATACGCTTGCCCCCCGTACCGGCGGCAATTACAAAGGCGGGTTTGTGCTTACCATCACCGAGCCTATTCAGGGCATGTTCTTTGTTACCTACAACACCAGCTATACCGTGAAGTATACAGAGGGCACGCTGGGCGGCTCGATAGCAAGCACTTACCGCAACACCATGAGCATGACCATTCCCACCGGCCTGGGCAACCTTTCTTTCAGCAACTATGCTGAGCAGAAAGTGCCCGAAACCGAAGCCGCCAACGCTGAAAAAACCCACGAGGTGATTGGCACCGGCGCCAATACCGAGATCAAGTGTGAGCTGCCCCCGTTTTTTGTACCAATCACAATGTTAGTGCGGAACCTATCCCTGAGCGGCAACCGAAGTGGAGCGTAGCGAAAC
>JAAYCI010000092.1 GCA_012729855.1 Oscillospiraceae bacterium | reverse complement strand
TGCCGATATCGGCCTGAAAACGACCGAGCGGCAACCTCTGTTTCGCTACGCTCCACTTCGGTTGCCGCTCAGGGATAGGTTCCGCACTAACATTGTGATTGGTACAAAAAACGGGGGCAGCTCAATAACCAGTGAAGGGAAGGAAGCCGCAACCGGCCCTTCACGCATGATTCCTCCTCACACCAATGAGATACCCCTTTGAAAAACCCGTGCTTTTGCACGGGTTTTTCATTTACCGTAAAAGGTTAGGCGCCGCAACCCATTGAAAACAAACACCAGGGAGACTATACTGGGTGTATGAGCCACAGTGCTTTTTACGTACGCAGCACCAATGCGGTGCACTTTTATGGAGGCCCTTATGGAAGAACATTTTTGCACCTGCGGCGACCGCCAGTGCCCCAGGCACCCGGCCAACCACAACAACGGCTGCGACCGCTGTATCCGGGACAATTTGGCCAACAGGAGAATGCCCTCCTGCTTTTTTAAGCTGGTACACAATGACCTCAGCGGCCAGACCGATTTCTCCATGGGGGGATTTGTGGACTTTTATCGAGATCACACCTGAGGGGGATTGCCCCACAACAACTTTGCTTTGCCGGCAGAAGCATGGGGCGCCGGCAGTGTTTTGAATATTGCCACAGGGTATCGCTATTTGCTATAATAATGCTTATGGTTTCTCGTTTCAACAACATGGTTACACCTGTGCAGGTATTTTATGAAAACCAAATACACCGCCGCCCAAATTGCCAGGCTTCTTGGCCTGAAACCTCTGCTGCCGGAAGGTGGGATGTTTTGCTCCACCTATCGCTCCTGCGATAAAAACCGTGGCCGCGAAACAGCCAGCGCCATCTACTATTTGCTGGAAAGCCCTACTTTTTCCCACATGCACCGCCTGGATGCCGACGAGCTTTACCACTTTTATATGGGCGATGCGGTGGAGCTTCTGTTGCTTGGGCCCAATGACGCCCGGCGTGTTGTGTTGGGGCAGGATCTGCTTGCCGGGCAACAGCCGCAGGTTCTGGTTCCCGCCGGGTGCTGGCAAGGCGCGCATCTGCTGCCGGGCGGGCAATGGGCGTTGATGGGTACCACGATGAGCCCCGCCTTTGAGGACGCCTGTTATGAGCATGCCTGCGCGGAGGAGCTGTGCGCGGCTTTCCCTGACCAGCGAACCCTGATTAGCCAGCTCACCACTTCCCGCTAACCAGTGGTTAGCAAATAATCAACCACGCTACTTTAAAAACAGATAACAATTTTTTATCGAAATTCTATATCTTCATCTCATAGTGACTCCCGTGGTTACAGGAAGGCTGGTTCCATGAATATCTTGATCCAAAACGCCCATGTGTTGCTTTTTGAGCCTGCTTTTGAAGTAAAGCGAACCGATGTTTATGTGAGCGGCAGCCTGATAGCCAGCATTGGCCAGCCGCCCACACCGGGCTTTATCCCCGACAAAACGCTGGACGGCCGCGGCAAGCTGCTGATGCCCGGGCTGGTGAACTGCCATACCCATCTTTATATGACGGTGATGCGCAACTACGCCGATGATTTAAGCTTTGGCGAATGGCTGTTTGAGCGCATCATGCCCAAGGAGGATTTGATAACCCCCGAAGACGCCTACTGGTGCAACCTGCTCTCCTGCCTGGAGATGATCCGCTCGGGTACCACCTGCTACCTGGACATGCATATGTTCCGGCACCAAAGCATCCGCGCTTCGCAAGAGGCCGGTATGCGTGCCATTTTATCACGTGGTATTGTGGGCGACAGTGCCGATGACGACGCGGCCATCTCCCGCCTGCAGGACACGCTGGATGAACTGGACGCCGCCGGCCAGCACGACGGGCGTGTCCACTGCATGCTGGGGCCACACGCCATCTACACCTGCGGCGAGGCGCTCTTGTGCCATCTGCGGCAGGTCGCATTGGAAAAGGGGCTGCGCCTGCATATCCACCTGGCCGAAACACAGACGGAATTCAATGACGCCATGGAGAAATATGGCTGCTCCCCCACCGAATATCTGGCGCGTCTGGGTGTATTCGACGCCCCCACTGTGGCCGCGCACGGTGTTTACCTGACCGACAATGACATTGCCATTTTAAAGCAGTACGGGGTTAGCATCGCAACCAATCCTGTTAGCAATATGAAACTGGGCAATGGGTTTGCGCCCATTCCCAAGCTGCTGAAAG
>JAAYCI010000091.1 GCA_012729855.1 Oscillospiraceae bacterium | reverse complement strand
TGCCGATATCGGCCTGAAAACGACCGAGCGGCAACCTCTGTTTCGCTACGCTCCACTTCGGTTGCCGCTCAGGGATAGGTTCCGCACTAACATTGTGATTGGTACAAAAAACGGGGGCAGCTCACTCCAGCACCACGGTGAATGTGGTGGCGCCGGTCAGCAAGGTGTCCTTCCCGGACCAATCGGTGAGCCTTAAAAAGGGCGAAAAAATGACTTTGAAGCCGCAGTTCACCTATAAAAGCGGTTATTATTACAACGGAAAGCCCAAGCTGGCGTGGACAAGCAGCAAAAAAAGCGTGGCCACTGTAAGCAGCAAGGGTGTGGTAACGGCTAAAAAGAAAGGCACCGCCAAAATAACGGTGAAAACCCTGAATGGCAAAAAGGCCAGCGTTACCATCACGGTGACTTAATGCTGGCGCTCCCGGGCCTCCCCGAATCGCCCGGGGAGGCCCTGTTTTTTGCCCCACCCAGACCCTCTGTGCATAAATGCACGATTCTACCTGATGGAGCGTTGACTTGCCCCCGCGTTTGGGCTACAGTAAAGCCATAGGCAACGCGGTTCACACAGTTAACGCCAACTGAAGGGGGAGTGACGCTTTTGGCCGAAAAGCGAACCATGCAGGCACTGCTCAAACGAGACCTGACGCCCGGTATCCTTATTGAGGAGGTGCCCATCCCGCAGCCGGATGACGACCAGGTGCTGCTGAAGGTGCGCGCCGCCGGCATCTGCGGCTCGGACGTGCACATGTACGAGGGGGACGCCAGCTACAAGGTGTTTGAAAACAGCATGCCGGTTATTCTGGGGCACGAGTTCAGCGCCGAAGTGGTGCAGGTGGGGGGGAACGTACAGGGCATTGCCCCCGGGCAGCGGGTGGTGGTGCGCCCGCGCGCGCCCTGTGGCCAGTGCCACTACTGCAAAACCAACCGCCGCCATATGTGTACGGGCGGCAGCCTGGCACACGGCCTGCGCATAGACGGCGGCTTTGCCGAGTATGTGGTGACCTGGCCGGAAACCTGCATACCGCTGCCGGACAATATCAGCGATACACTGGGCGCGCTGATAGAACCCTTTGGCATTGCCGCCAACGCCGTGCACGACGGCGGGCTTAACATGGGCGAAAGCCTGGTCATCCAGGGGCCCGGGCCCATTGGGCTTTTGGCGCTTATAGTGGCCAAGGCGCGGGGCGTGGGCAACTGTATTGTTATTGGCACCAGCCGCGACACCCTGCGCCTGGAACGGGCCAAAGCCTTTGGCGCCAACCATGTGGTGATAGCCGACCAAGTGGACGCCGTGCAGGCCGTGCGGGATTTGACCGACGGCCGCGGCGCCGACATGGTTATTGAGGCCAGCGGGGTGCCGGCACTGCTGCAAACCGCGCTGGACATGTGCGACAAGATGGGCCGCGTGGTGGTGGCAGGCATCTACGCAGGGCCCGCACAGGTAGACTTTACCGCCATGGTGCGCGGCGGCAAAAGCCTGATAGGCACCTACGGCGGCCTGGTGGCCTGGGAGCGCATCCTCGCATGGCTTTCGGCCAACCCCTACTACGCCCAGCTCTCCGAGGATGTTATCACCCACCGCAGCCATCTGGCCGATGCCGACGCGGCCTTCAAGCGCAGCGTGAACAAGGAAAATATCAAAGAAGTGTTCATCTTCAACTAAAGAGGAGTGTATATGATGGAGAATACAGCCACCACGTCCCAACGCATTGCGGCGGCCCTTAAGCGCAATGGCGTCACCGTCATTTTTGGCCAGAGCAACCCCACGGGCATCACCCTGGCTGCCACAGACCTGGGCATTCGCCAGGTGGGCTACCGGCAGGAGAACGCCGGCTCCTACATGGTGCAGGCCCACGCCATGTGCACCCAGCGCGCCTCGGTGGTTACGGCGCAAAACGGCCCCGCCGCCACACTGCTGGTGCCGGGCCTGGCCGAGTGCCTGAAGGCCTCGCACCCGGTGGTGGCCATTGTGCAGGATGTAGGCCAGGACAACGTGGAGCGCAACGCCTTCCAGGAGCTGGACCACGTGAAGCTGTTTGAGGGAGTGGCCAAGTGGGTGCGCCGCGTGCCCCGGCAGGACCGCATTGAGGAATTTGTAGACCAGGCCTTCATCGCCGCCACCAGCGGCCGCCCCGGCCCCTCTGTATTGCTGGTGCCCATGAACATGGTGAAGGACCGCGAAGCCTACCCCGTGCCCTACGAGCGCCGCGGCGACTATGGCCGCTACCCGCTGGACCGCACGGCCGCCGACCCCGCCCGCATCAAAGAGGCTGCCGCGCTGCTGGCCAAGGCCAAACAGCCCATCATCTATGCCGGCGGCGGTGTGATATCCTCCCAGGCACAGCAGGAGCTGCGCGCGCTGCAGGAGCAGTGCGGCCTGCCGGTGGCTACCTCCACCATGGGCAAGGGCAGCGTGGACGAGACCCACCCCCTTTCCATGGGGCCCATTGGCTACTACATGGGCAAGCGCGGCGTCTCCCGCTTCATGAAACCCCTGGTGGACAACGCCGACGTGATTTTGCTGGTGGGCAACCGCACCAACCAGAACGGCACCGACGACTGGAAACTGCTGCCGCGCACCGCACAGTACATCCACATTGACATTGACCCCATGGAGAACAGCCGCAACTATGAGGCGCTGCGCATTGTGGGCGACGCCAAGCTGGCCCTGGGCCAGCTTTTGGAAGCCCTGCAGGCCGCAGGCCTTGACACCCGCAAGGCCGCCCGCCCCGCCGCAGAGGCCGCCATTGCCAAGGCCAAGGCCGACCATAAGGCAGATGCCAAGGACGCGACAGAGTCCAGCCAAAACCCCTTCCGCATCGAGCGCTTTATGGCCGAACTGGACCGCCAACTGCCGGGCGACGCCATCATCGCGCCAGACGCCAGCCTCTCCTCGGTGTGGGTGGCCAACTACATCACCGCCAGGCAGGACCGCAAGTTCATCTTCCCGCGGGGCATTGCCGGCCTTGGCTGGGGCCTGCCCTACGCCATGGGCGCCAAGGTGGCCCAGCCGAACCGCCAGGTGTTCTGCCTGGCCGGCGACGGCGGCTTTGCCCACATGTGGAGCGAGCTGGAAACCTGCAAGCGCGAGGGCATAGACGTGGTGGTGGCCGTCATCAACAACGCCATTCTGGGCTACCAGATGTTTGCCGAGGAGGCCGGGCTGGGCCGCAGCAGCAACGCCACCACCCTCACTGTGGTAGACCACGCCAAGGTGGCCGAGGCCTGCGGGGTGAAGGGCATTCGCGTAACCAAAGCGGAGGACATTGCCGGCGCGCTGCAGGAGGCCTTTGCCACCAAGGGCACCGTGCTGCTGGACCTGCTGGTGGAGCCCAAGTGCATCCCGCCCATCCCAATGATGGGTGTGCTGGAAGATGTGATCAAATAATCTGTTCCGCTATAGCAACAAGCAAAAAATCAGACATGCCAAACGGCATGTCTGATTTTTCCATGTGATGAGGCAGCCTCATCAGGTCATCCTGAACCGGCGCTCCCATTCTTCAATCAGTTCCGTGTGGAAATCGGGGTGCGCAATGCCTATCAGCAGGCGGGTGCGCTCACGCAGGGTTTTGCAGCGCAGCCGAACTCGGTTGCCATGCGGGCCACGTTGTTGCAGCCGGTGGCCATGGCGGCGCCGACGCCCGGCCCAGGCACATTTTTCCGCAGTCTTTATCGCCACTATGCCTGCGCTTGTTCACTTACATCTCCACAAAGCTCTGTATTTTGGTGCCGTTCTGCTGGTTGTTCTGGGTGCTCTGGTCTATCTCCAGGCAGAGGCAGGGCATGCCCGCCGCCTCCACGTCGCGTGAGATATAGGGGAAGTCGTACTCCTCCACGTCGCAAAAACGCATCAGGCACACGGCCACGCCGTCGGCGCCGGTCTCTTTGGCCATGTCCACCAGCATTTGGCCGCGCTCGGCGCGCGTCTCGTGCACCATGGAGCAGCCCTGCCGGCCCTGCCACTGCCCGGCCAGGCGGTCAAAGCCATCCTTGCCGGCGGGCACCGGGGTGCGGTACTGGCGGCTCTCCTGGGCCAGGTCGTCGGCCACCACGGCAATGCCGTGGGCGGTAAACATTTCCAGCAGGCTGTCCGGCTCGGCCGTAATGCCCGTCAGCACCAGCTTCTTGCCCTTCCACGCGTGCCTGGGCAGGGCGTCCAGTTGTTCCACCAGCTGGCGCACCAGCGCCGCGTGCTCGGCCTTTTCGGCAAAGCGGGCGCTCTTCATCACCGCGTGGCGCGCCACGGGGCCCACCACGTCCAGGTGCTCGTTCGCCGCGCGGCAAAAATCCAGCATGGCCGCCGCGTGGTCGTTGTATACGTCAATGCTCTTTTGCAGCGCTTCCTCCGTTACCTGGGCGCCGGTCATCTTTTCCAGCCGCTCGGCCACGGTGCGGTACTCCGCCGCCAGGTAATCCCGCGCGCCGGGGTCGGTGCGGTTTTGCGGGTGGATGAACGCAATGAGCGGCACACCGGGCACGCCCACCCGCCAGGCGCCGGCCATGCCGCGGTAGGTGTCGCACAGCATGGGCATGATGACGGCGCTCAGGCCCTCATACGCGCCCGTCATGCCCAGCTCCATGCAGGAGCGCATGAGCGAGCAGGTGAAAATGGGGTTGTACTTGCCCGCCACCGAGGGCGTTACCTGCCCGCCCCACAGGCCCATGGGCACCATGCCCGCCGCGTGTACCAGTTCTTCCGGGGTGTAGGGCGGGAAGCAGCCCACCACCTTTTTGCCCTCGGCGATATAGCGGTCCATCAGGGCCTTGGGGTCTGCGGCCATGGCTTCAAACTGGCCCAGCAATGCTTTTACATCCGCCATCTCACTTCACCCCCTCTGTGCGCTTGCGCTCGGCCATAATTTCCGTCATGGCCTGCAGCCGCGTCTCAAACTGCGCCTCCGAGAACACGCGCCCGTCGCTTTGGTCGCCGTCGAAGTTGGCCACCGGCACGCCGTTCTTTTCCTCTATCATCTCGCGCCCCACAAAAATGTGGAAGGTCATCAGCTTGCAGCTGCGGTTCACGTGGCACAGCATGCCGTCACATGCATAGTCCTCTATCGTCTTGCTGCGTTTGTCCATAATGGCCTGGGTGCTCAGGCTGTTGGTGGAGGCCGTTTGGTAGGCCCTGGCCATACCGTCCAAATCGCCCGGCTCGTAGTGCAGGCTCCATGCCGTAACGTAGCCGTTTATCACCGCGTTGATGCCGTAGGACGACAGCGTCTTCAGGTTGTAGCTCAGGTTGGGCCAGCAGGCAATGCCCTCCCAGTGCACGCGGTACTTTTCCTCCCCGCGGAAGGTGGTGGTGCCGCTGGCAATGCGCTCCAGCGTCTCGGCCTTCCACTGCTCGAAGATGGCCGTGGTGATCTCTTTGCCGCGGCAAATCACCTGCGGGGCCATGTAGCTGAACAGGTCGAAGCCGTCCATGGGCGAGGGCTTGGTGCTGTTCAGCGCCACGCACTCGTCAAACAGTTTCGTATTGATCTGCGCCCGCTTCTGCACCTCCAAAAAGCGGTCCCAGTCAAACTTTTTGCCCAGAAACACCTCCAGGTCGGCAATCAGCTTTTCTATCTGCCCGCGCCCATAGGCAATGCGGTGGGGCTCCAGTTCGCCTTCGTCGTAGCGGTAGAGGCAATCTACGAAAAAGATGGGGATGTCCAGGTCCCGCGCCAGGTTCTCGTACCATTTCATCAGCTGGGTGCAGCTGTTGTTGGCCAAAAACAGCAGGTCGGGCAGCGGCATCAGCGGGTCGGCGCCGTCAAAGGCGGCATCGCGCAGTTTGTCGGCCATGCCCAGGTTCAGCCGCGCGTACGAGCAAATATTGATGGGATACCGCAGCGCGCCCTCGGCGTGGGCAATAAGCCCGTCGCCGTAGTGCTTGGCCGATACCGCCGCCGCGTTGTTCTCGGGGTACAGCACATTGATGCCAAAGGTCTCGGGCACCTCCAGCGGAAAAATAGCCGTGGACCATGCCACCGGCTCGCCCCGGCGCTTGGCCTCCCAGGCGTCGGCGTATACCTTCGCCGTCATCTCGTTCACCATTTGCCGGCTTTTGGGCAGTTCGCGTTTGGGTTTTGGTGCCGTCTCAGCCATGTACTCTCCTCCTTGGGGGCACGCTGTTTTTGTGTGCCCTGCTTGCTTTCCATACTAGCACAGCGCCCGCCCGTGCACAAGGCGCTTTTTTCAGCTTTTGTTTTGTGCCAGCAATTGTTTGAGTATCTCCACCGCGTCGCCCACCACTTTGTAGTGCGCCGCGCCAAAGATGGGGGCCTGCGGGTCGCTGTTGATGGCCACCACCACCTTGGCGCCGCCCATGCCCGCCAGGTGCTGGATGGCCCCGGACACCCCGCAGCACACCAGCAGGTCGGGCGCCACGGCCAGGCCCGTCTGGCCTATCTGGCAGGGGTAGGGCGCCCAGCCCATGTCTACCAGCGGGCGGGTTACGCCCATGCTGCCGCCCAGCCTTTCGGCCAGCCGGCGCACCAGCTCCAAATTCTTCTGGTTGCCAATGCCCCGCCCGGCGGATACGATGACCCGCGCGGCGGCAATACTTTCGCCCGGCGCGCCCGGCGCCGTTTTTAGCACCTGCGGCAGCACCAGGCCGGTGGGCTGTTGCACACGCACCACCTCGCCCTGCCGCCCTGCCGCCCGCGGCGCCGCGCTGAACACCCCCGGCCGCACCGTGGCCATCTGCGGCCGCCGTGCCGCCGTGATGATGGTCGCCATCAGGTTGCCGCCAAAGGCCGGGCGCGTTTGCTGCAGCAGGCCGTCTGCGCCAATGTCCAGCCCTGTGCAGTCGGCCGTGAGGCCCGTGCCCACGCGCGCCGCCACCCGGGGCGCCAGGCTGCGGCCAAACACCGTGGCGCCAAACAGCAGTGTCTCGGGGCGCTCGGTTTCTATCAGATTAGCCAGCACGGCGGCAAAGGGCTCGGTCATGCCGCTGTCGAATATGTCGCCCTCACAGGCGTATACGCGGTCGGCCCCGGCTTCTATCAGCGGCGGCGCCCAGCTTTCGGCGCCCGTGCCCATGGCCAGGGCGGCCACCACGCCGCCGCGCGCCGCGGCCAGCGCCCGCGCCTGGCCCAGCAGCTCGAAGGCCACCGGGTGGGGCCGGCCGTCCAGCCCCTCGGCAAACACCCACACGTCGCGGGTTGTCTCCGCCACTGTTGGCGCGTCTGCTTCTTTTTCCAGTGTAATGGCCCCCATCGGGCAGGCCTCTATGCACAGCCCACACAACACGCAGGCGTCCCGGTCCACCTCTGCTTTGCGCTTGATGTACAGCGCGCCTGCCGGGCAGGCGCTTTGGCACAGCCCGCAGCTTGTGCAGGCAGCTTTGCTTATGCGCAACCCCGCCATCAGCTTCCCACCTCCCGGAAAATCTCCCACAGCCGGGCCGCCTGCTGGCCGGCTGTGCCCTCCACCGGCAGCGCTTCCGCGCCACGCTGCGGCACAAAGGTGCGCACCACCTGCGTGGGCGAACCATTCAGCCCGATGCGGGCAGGGTCGGCGCCCAGCGCTTCGGCGTCAAATGTCTCCACCGCCACGCTGCGGCTGGCCCGCACCCCGGCAATGCTGGGCATGGTGGGGAAGCCAATTTCTTTGGTGACGCACAGCAGCGCCGGCAGGCCCAGGCGCACCGTTTGCTTCGCCCCACCCTCAATACTTCTTTGCACGGTCAGCCCGCTTGCGTCCGCTTCCAGTACGGCGTCCACCTCGGTCAGGTGCGGCAGGCCCAGCGCCTCGGCCAGCTCGGGGCCAATTTGGGCGGTGTCGCCGTCCACGGCCATGCGCCCGCACAGCACAAGGTCGGCCCCGCCCAGCCGCCGGATGCCCAATGCTAATGTATACGAGGTGGCCAGGGTATCCGCCCCGGCAAAGGCGCGGTCGGTCAGCAGCACGCAGCGGTCGGCGCCGCGCGCGGCGGCGTCCAGCAGCAGGGCCCCCGTGGCCGGTATGCCCATGCTCAGGGCCACCACCTCGGCGCCCAGCTCGGCTTTCAGGCGCACCGCCAGCTCTATGGCGTAGGCGTCGAAGGGGTTGGTCACCGCCTTGGCGCCCTCGCGCACCAGGGTATTGGTCACGGGGTCCATGCGCACCTGGCTGCCGCCGGGCACCTGCTTGATACACACCACGATGCGCATTATATCCCTCCCATCGGTGAAAACATCGTCCCCACGCCCAGCAATCCCCGGGGGTCGAAGCAGGCCTTCAGCGCCGCCATCTGGCGCACGCCCGCGTCCCCCACCATCACCCGCAGGGTGTCGGCCTTCAGCTTGCCCACGCCGTGCTCGGCCGATACCGAGCCGCCCCACGCGCACACGCGCTGGGCCCACTGCGCATACAGTGCCTTGCCTTGCTCGTAATCCGCCTGGCTCTGCGGCAGGATGTTCACGTGCAGGTGGTTGTCCCCTATGTGGCCCCAGATGGCGTACTCCAATCCCGCCTCGGCCAGCATGCCATGATACATGGCCATCGCTTCTTTCAGGTACGCGCCGGGCACGGCCATGTCGGTGCCCAGCTTGGTGATGCCGGGGTGTGCCTTGCGCCGCGTGTCTATCATCATGTTCACGCTTTCCGGCACCGCGTGCCGGAAGAAGATGAGCGTGTCCTTGTCAAAATCGGTGCGCGCCACCCAGCTGTCTTGCGCCCTGCCGCCGGCGGCCTCCATGGCCGTGCCTGTGGCAAACAGCGCCTCGGCGGCTTCGTCTTCGCTTGCGCAGTGCAGCTCCACATACACCGCCGCACTATATTGCGGCGCAATGGGGGGCAGCGCCGCAAAGGCGGGGTTGTCCCGCTTTTGCCGGCGCAAAATGTCCAGCGCCCGCGCGTCGAAATACTCCATGGCTGCCACTTGTGCAAGGCTTTGCCCCCGCAGGCCAATCACAAAATCCAGCGCCGCCGCTTCTTCCGCAAAAAAGCAGCTGGCGCCCCAAATCACTTTTGGCAATGGGCACAGCGCCAGCTCCACTTCGGTTATCACACCCAGCGTGCCGTCGCTGCCCACAAACAGGTCCACCGCGTCCATGTCGTCGGCAATGTAGTACCCGCTGGCGTTCTTCGTTTTGGGCATCTCATAGGTTGGCAGCGGCACATCCAGCCGGCGGCCGGCGTCTGTCACCAGGGCCAGGTGCCGCCCTTTGGCCCGCACCTGCCCCCGGCGCAGTGTCAGGCTGTCGCCGCCTGCCAGCAGCACGCGCAGGCCCCGCACATGCCGGCGCATGGGGCCATACAAATAGCTGCGCGCGCCCGAGGCGTTGCAGGCGGCCATGCCGCCCACGCTGGCCGAGGTCTCCGTGGGGTCGGTGGGCAAAAACTGCTCTTCCGCCGCCATAAAGGCATCATAGGCCGCCAGCGACGCCACGTCCCAGCCGGTGGTGTCAAAGCGGCGGTCGGCTATCTGCTTGCGCAGGCGGCTCAGCGCCAGGCCCGGCTGCACCCGCAGGGTGAAGGTGCCGTCTTTCTCCTGCGCCATGCCCTTCACGGCGTCCAGCTTGCCCAGGTTCAGCACCAGGCCGCCGCCGGGCACCGCCGCCGCCGCAAGGCCGGTGCGCGCGCCCTGCAGCGTCACCGGCATGTGCGCGTCCGCCGCCGCGCGCAGCACGGCGCGCACCTCGGCTTCATCGCGCGGGAAAGCAATGGCTTCCGCCTGCCCCACCGCGCGGGATTCATCCCGCAGGTATTCCTCGTATGCCGCCGTCACCGGCTGCAGCAATGGATGCTCCATGTCTCTTTTGCCCTCACGTTGGCTGCTGTGCAGCCGTATTTTTGCCTCACCCACCCAGTATACGGCACCCGGCCAAAACCCGTCAATATATTGTGCGGTGCCGCAAGCCCATCGGGCATGCTAAAAAAAGCAGGGTTCCCGCTGGGGTCCCCTGCCTTTCCGGCCGCACACAAATGGCCGCGCCACCTTCGGCACGCTTATCCCGCCTGCTGTTTCCAGGCGGCTATTTCTTCTTTCAGCCACGCGCACCAGGCGTCTACACCCTGCCCGGTTTTGCACGACATCTCAAAAATACGCGCCTTTGGGTTCAGCTTTGCCATGGTGGCTTTCAGCTGCTGCAGGTCAAAATCAGAGCTGTCCAGATAATCCATTTTGTTGATGATCAGCACGTCGCACACGGTGAACATCAGCGGGTATTTCAAAATCTTGTCGTGGCCCTCGGGTATGCTTAGCAGCATTACCTTTTTGGTCTCGCCAATGTCAAACTCGGCGGGGCACACCAGGTTGCCAATGTTCTCCACCACCAGCAGGTCATAGTCGGCAAGGTTCAGCGTGGCCAGCGCGGGCTGCACCATGGCCGCGTCCAGGTGGCAGGCGCCGCCGGTTTCTATCTGCACGGCCCTGACGCCCTCGTCCTGGATTTTTTGCGAGTCCACCATCGACTCGATATCGCCCTCAATAACCCCCATGCGCACATCCACTTTCATGCGGCGGATGGTTTGCACCAGCAGCGATGTTTTGCCCGCGCCGGGCGAGGCCATCAGGTTGATGAAAAACGTGCCGGAAGCCCGCATGCGGCCTCGTATTTCATTGCCCAGTTCGGTGTTATCCGACAAAATCTCTTCTTTTATTTTGATAAGCTGAACAGAGTCCATACGTTTTCCCTCCCTGATGGCTGGAACGTTACAATTGCACTTCTATGCCGTCTATCATCAGCTGGCTGCCGGAGCACAGCACCAGCTCGGCGCTGCCGCATTGTTCGCAGGTGGCGGTGGGGGTGTTGATAAAAGCCTCCCGGCCCATCTCTGTGCTGTGTTCGCACGCCTTGCACCGGAACCGGATGGGTTGTATGGCCATGGTAATGGTCGCGCCCTCCGCAAGGGTGCCCCTGCTGAATTTTTCAAAATAGTGCCGCACCCACACCTCCTGAAAATCCCGCAGCGCGCCCACCGTCAGCCGGATGTCCAGGATTTTTTTGGCGTTCTGCGCTTTGGCGTATTGGCTCACCACGTCAATAATGCCCGCCATCACCGCCAGCTCATGCATGTGCTATGCCCTCGCGGCCGGGGTTTGCACAATGGCCGCGGAGATGACCGGGTCGGCGTCGGTAAAATTGGGGATATCGTCGCAAATCTGCTTCAGCACCGGCACGGCGGCGTCGAACGCGGCGTCCTTGCTGTCAAACTCAAACACGCCAATGGCCGCGTAGTCGCAGGGGAAAATCTTGGCGTTGCCGTGCTCGATGGAAATGCCTGTGCAGGCGCTGCCAAACAGCGCTTGCGCGCGCAGCATATGCCCTTCAAAATAGGCTTTGTCAAACCTGGTTTGCGTGAAGGGATACATAAAATAGAGTTTAAACATCATCCGCTCCCCTTTCCAGTCATAGCTGCGCCGGCTACCGCAGCCTGGAGAAATCGTACGCTTCCAGATCCAGCCCGCCCACGTCGTCACTAATGCGGTGCATCAGCTTGTCCACCGCCGCCTCGGCGTCGTCGATGGTGATGGTGACCGCCTGCTGTGGGCAATGCACCGAGCACGCGCTGCAGCCCTTGCACTGGCTGTCATCGTGTACGGCCTTGCCGCTTTCCATGGTGATGCATTTAGCCAGGCACTCCTGGGCGCAACGCCCGCAGCCGGTGCACTTGTCGGCATCCACCGTTACGTGCAGGCCCTCCAGCAGGTGCCAGTTGCCCTTTTCCTGTTCTGTAAAATAGGGGAAGCTTTTAAAAATGGAGCAGCAGCACGAACAGCACAGGCAGATGGTGGTAAACGGCCGGCTGGGGTGTACGTCCCACAGGCCGTGGTCCAGCCCAAAGTGGCCGTAATAAGGCATCAGCCCCAGGCCCACCGCCTTGTGCAGGTGCGCAATGGCTTCGTCCACGGTGGCGTGGTATACCAGCTCGTCCGATTCCTCCCACGTGGCCTCGCCAATGTGGATGCAGCCAATCTCCATGTCGAAGTTCTCACAGTTGTGCGCGTGGCGGCAGGTGCAGGTTTTGGTGATGATGCGGTGCTTGGAGCGCTTGATGGCCTCTTCGATGACCACCACCGGCAGGGGCACGCTTTCCACCCCCACCTTCAGCCCCACCGGAATGTAGGAGGTGTTCACCACCTCGGGCGGGGCAAACCGCGCGTTACGGCGGTCGGCGTATTTTTTGCCAATTTTGGTGTCGACCAGTATCTGTGTCAGCCGCATCTTTTTCTGCATGTCTTCCAGGTCTTCACGCGTCCAATTGGAGCGCACGCCGTATGCCTTCAAGCTCATGTTTCTGCCCCTTTCCCATCACGCCGCAACGCATGCCAAAAGCCGGTGTACTGCGGCAAATATTCCCTTGGCGCCGTGCACCTTACCATTATGTAAAGCATAGCATATGTTTTAGGGCGGCGCCATACTAAAAATTGGTGAACCTTGCGCGGGCACCCTTTGTTGTGGCATGTTCACTTGCCTTTCGGCCAAGCTTGGCATATGATGGTGACGTAAGGGAACCTATACACGTTGCTGCAGGAGAATGCCATGACCCAATTCCTGGCTGTGCTCAGCGGGCTCGTCATCTCGGTGATGGTGCTGATCAACAGCGAATTGTCGGTGGTGTACGGCACGGCGCTGGCCACGGTGATTATCCACGTGGTGGGCCTGGCGCTTATCGGCGTTATCACGGCCTTTGCCAAAAAGCCCCCCCGGCAAAAAGCCCCCTGGTACCTGCTGTGCGGCGGGTTTGTGGGGGTGTTCCTCACATACAGCAACATCTACACCGTTACGGCGGCGGGCGTGTCCCTCACGGTGGCATTGGGCCTGCTGGGGCAGTGCATCCTGTCGCTGCTGATAGACAGCTTTGGCTGGTTTGGCGTGCCCCGGCAGCGCTTTGGGCTCAAACGCATTGGCGGGCTGGTGCTGATTGCCGCCGGCGCCACAGCCATGCTGCTGCTGGACGGCGGCTTGCAGCAGCTGAGCGGGGGCCTTGCCGGGCAGCCCATACTGGCCATTGTGGTAATGGGCGTGCTGGGCGGGGCCAGCAACGTGTTCAGCCGCATGCTGAACGCCGGCCTGGCCGACCGTGTGGGTGTTTACCGCAGCACGCTGGTAAACTACATCACAGGGCTGGCGCTGTCGGCGCTCATTTTGCTCATTCTGCGCCCTGCCCTGGCCGCACCGCCGGCCCTGCAAGGGCCTATGGATTTCTTCATGTACTTGGGCGGCGCGCTGGGTGTGGTGGTGGTGGTCATCTCCAACATGGTCGCCCTGCGGCTGTCCTCTTTGGTGATGACGCTATTGGTGTTCATCAGCCAGCTGGCCACCGGTATTTTGCTGGATTTTATCCGCACCGGCACCCTGCCCCTGGGCCAGCTGGTGGGCGCCGTGCTGCTGCTGGCCGGGCTGCTGCTGTACCGAAACCCCGCCAAAAGGAACACCGAAGGGCCGGCCCCTGCCAAGCCCGGCGGAACCGGGAAAATGTAAAGGTTTTGTAATATACAAACTATGCGTTTTCACGCTATTTATGCGGCGGTTGATTTTGACAAAAGGCCAAGGCGTGTGCTAAACTTAAACCATAAGAACGTCATATGATACAGCGCTGTTTTTCCCGGTTGCCAGCCCGCATAAATCCGCTTTGGATGGAGGGATTTTCATGGACAGCTCCGCTATTTTGCGGCATGTGGACCATACCCAGCTGCAGCCCACCTGCACCTGGGCCGAGATTGAAACCCTGTGCGACGAAGCCGTGTGCTATAAAACGGCCTCGGTGTGCATTCCGCCCTGCTATGTAAAGCGCGCGCGCGCCACCCACCCCGATCTCACGGTGTGCACCGTCATCGGCTTTCCCCTGGGGTATACCCCCACGGCGGCCAAGCTGGGCGAGATTGCCGGCGCCCTGGCCGACGGCGCCGATGAGATTGACATGGTGGTGAACCTTACCGACGTGAAGAACGCCCACTGGGAGGCCATCACCGAGGAGATAGCCGCAGCCAAGCGCGTGTGTGGCAGCCGCATCCTCAAGGTGATTGTGGAAACCTGCTACCTGACCACCGAAGAATTGATAACCCTGTGCGGCTGCGTAACCGACGGCGGCGCCGATTTCATCAAAACCTCCACCGGCTTTGGCACCGGCGGCGCCACCATGGAGGACGTGCTGGTGATGAAAGCGCACATCGGCCCGGGCGTGCGCATCAAGGCGTCGGGCGGCATACGCACCCGCGCCGACATGGAGGCCTACCTGGAGGCCGGCTGCGACCGCCTGGGCTGCAGCAGCGCCGTGAAGGTACTGGCGCCCGAATAACCCCCGGCTTGTGTAACCCTGCCGCGCCTGCGGCGGTATTAGTTTTGAATGGTTAAACCGGGGCCGCCGCGGCCAGGCACATTTTATGTGCACCCGGCCGCTGCACCCCACACAACAAGGAGGACCACTTATGAAACGCAAAACCATTGTTGCACTGGCACTCACGTTCCTCATGGCATTATCCCTGGTTGCCTGCGGCACGCCGGCTTCCTCGTCCGCACCCGCCAGCACCCCGGCGGGCAGCTCCACACCCGAATCCACCCCGGCTTCCACGCCCGAATCCACCCCGGAATCCACCGGCGGCGCCGACGGCTATGAGATTGCCCTCATCACCGACATTGGCACCATAGACGACAAGTCCTTCAACCAGGGCGCCTGGGAGGGCGTGGTGCAATACGCCGAGGAAAACAACATTACCCACAAGTACTACCAGCCCACCGAAAAAACCGACGACGCCTACCTGGCGGGTATCGACCTGGCTGTGGAGGGCGGCGCCAAGATCATCGTGACGCCCGGCTACCTGTTCGAGGTGCCCATCTTCATCGCGCAGGAAACCTACCCCGACGTGACCTTTATCCTGATTGACGGCTCGCCCCACAACGCCGACTACAGCGAATTCCTCACCGCCGACAACACCGTGGGCATCACCTATGCCGAGGAGCAGGCCGGGTACCTGGCCGGCTACGCCGCGGTGAAGGACGGCAACACCAAGCTGGGCTTCATGGGCGGCATGGCTGTGCCGGCCGTGGTGCGCTTTGGCTACGGCTACATCCAGGGCGCCGACGCGGCCGCGCAGGAAATGGGCCTGGGCGCGGGCTCCATTACCATGAACTACTACTACACCGGCGACTTTGTGGCCACCCCCGAGATCCAGACCATGTCGGCCAGCTGGTACGACAACGACGGCGTTGAAGTGATTTTTGGCTGCGGCGGCGCTGTGGGCAACAGCGTGATGGCGGCGGCCCAGGCCTCCGACAAAAAGGTGATTGGCGTGGACGTGGACCAGAGCGGCGAGAGCCCCACGGTCATCACCAGCGCCATGAAGGAGCTGGCCATCTCGGTGTACGACACCCTGACCAACTACTATGCCGGCAGCTTCCCCGGCGGGCAAAACCTCATCTTCTCGGCCGAGAACGACGGCGTGGGCCTGCCGTGGGGCAGCTCCAAGTTTGAGACCTTCACCCAGGCCGACTACGACGCCATTTACGCGAAGCTGGCCGACGGCTCCATCACCATTGTGAAGGACACCGACGCCGACGGCAACGAAGTGAAGGTGGAGGATGTGCCCACCACCGCCGTTGTGGTAACCAACCTGAACGCCTGATATCCGGCCAATTGAACATGACATAGCGACTACATCCGCAAAGGGGGCATGTGCAGAGTCCGAGCACATGCCCCCTTATGCGTTTCGGGCAGTTGACAGCCCCAGAAATCTCCCCGGAAGGAGCTGACCGCACTGTGGAACAGCCCGTAATCGAGATGCGCGGCATCACCAAGGTGTTTCCGGGCGTGCGCGCGAACGACGACATCAACCTGACGCTGCGCAAAGGCGAGATACACGCGCTGCTGGGCGAAAACGGGGCCGGTAAGTCCACCCTGATGAACATATTGTTCGGCCTGTACCAGCCCGACGCCGGCGCGATACTGAAAGAGGGCCAGCCGATGAGGATAAACGGCCCCAACGACGCCACCCGCCTGGGCATTGGCATGGTGCACCAGCATTTTATGCTTGTGCACAACTTCACCGTGCTGGAGAACATCATTCTGGGCGACGAGACCACCCGCTACGGCATGCTGCGCATGGCCGACGCCCGCAAAAAGGTGGTGGCCCTCAGCCAGCGCTACGGCCTGGAGGTAAACCCCGACGCCGAGATAAGCGACGTGACCGTGGGCATGCAGCAGCGGGTGGAGATTTTGAAGATGCTGTACCGCGACAACAGCATCTTGATCTTCGACGAGCCCACGGCGGTACTGACCCCCCAGGAGATTGACGAACTGATGAAGATCATGCGCGGGCTGGCCGACGAGGGCAAATCCATTTTGTTCATCACCCACAAGCTGGATGAAATTATGCGGGCGGCCAACCGGGTAACGGTGCTGCGCAAGGGCCGCTGCATTGGCACCGTGGAGGTTGCCGGCGCCACCAAAGAGGATCTCTCTGAAATGATGGTGGGCCGCAAGGTGAGCCTGGAGGTAGAGAAACCACCTGTGCAGCTGGGGGGCGAGATCCTGCGGGTGGAGCATCTGTCGGTGAAAAGCCCCGGCAGCGGCAAAAACGTGGTGAACGACGTGAGCTTTACCGTGCGCGCCGGCGAAATTGTATGCGTGGCGGGCGTGGACGGCAACGGCCAGAGCGAGCTGGTGTACGCCCTTACCGGCATGATGCCCCCCGCCGCCGGCCATGTAACGCTGGCCGGCAAAGAGGTGACGCACGAAAGCATCCGCCGCCACACGGTGGACGGCATGGCCCATATTCCCGAAGACCGCCAGAAGTACGGCCTGGTGCTGGACTATAACCTGGCCTACAACCTGGTGTTGCAGAGCTATTTCAAGCCCCGGTTCAGCCACGCCGGCTTTTTGAAATATGACGCCATCTACGAATACGCCGACACGCTCATCGGCCGGTTCGACATCCGCAGCGGGCAGGGCGCCGCCACCCTCGTGCGCAGCATGTCGGGCGGCAACCAGCAAAAGGCCATTCTGGCGCGGGAGATAGACTCCGACCCCAAGCTGCTGATAGCCGTGCAGCCCACCCGCGGGCTGGACGTGGGCGCCATAGAGTATATCCACGGCCAGCTGGTGGCGCAGCGCAGCGCCGGCAAGGGCGTACTGCTGGTCTCGCTGGAGCTGGACGAGGTGATGAACGTAAGCGACCGGATATTGGTGCTGTTCGAGGGGGAGATCGTGGCCGACGTAGACCCCCGGGCCGTCACCTTCCAGGAGCTGGGGCTGTACATGGCCGGCGCCAAACGCATGACGCCCGAGGAAATGGCTGAAAGGGGGCATGGCGCATGAAACCAAAAAGCAGGCGCTTCACCCTGCAAAGCTTCACAGACGTGGGCGCGTCCATCCTGGCCATTCTGGCCGGGCTGCTGGTGGGGTTCATCATCATGCTCATCTCCAACCCCAGCCAGGCGGTAGACGGCTTTGTCGCTATCCTCACCGGCGGCGTAAAAGACATGAAGAGCATGGGCCAGGTGCTGTACTTTGCCACGCCCATCATCATGACGGGCCTCTCGGTGGGCTTTGCCAACAAGACGGGCCTGTTCAACATCGGCGCCTCGGGCCAGTTTATTGTGGGGGCCTACTTTGCTATACTGGTGGGCGTGCAGGCCACGGCCCTGCCCGGGCCCCTGCGGCTGGTGCTGGCGCTGCTGGCCGCGGCGGCGGCCGGCGGGCTGTGGGGCGCTGTGCCCGGCCTGCTGAAGGCCCTGCTCAACGTGAACGAGGTCATCGCCTGCATCATGATGAACTACATTGGCATGTATTTTGTCAACTTCATGGTGGTGCGCACGGTGTTTGATTCCTTAAAAAACCAAACCACCCGGGTGCCCAGCGAGGCCAACCTGCCCAAATGGGGCATGGACCAGCTCTTCCGCTCGGGGGCCAGCGCCTCCAGCGTGAACAGCGGCATCATTTTGGCGGTGATCATGGCCGTGGTCATCTTCATTGTGCTGCAAAAAACCCGCTTTGGCTACGAGCAAAAGGCCGTGGGCCTGAACCGCGACGCCGCCCGCTACGCCGGCATCAGCCAAAAGCGCAGCGTGGTACTCTCTATGGTGATTGCCGGGGCGCTGGCCGGCCTGGGCGGGGCGTTCCTGTACCTGTCCGGCTCCGGCAAAGCCATAGACGTGGTGGACGTGCTGGCCGCCGAGGGCTTCAACGGCATCCCGGTGGCGCTGCTGGGCCTGTCCAACCCCATCGGCATCATCTTCTCGGGCCTGTTTGTGGCCTACCTCACGGTGGGCGGGTTCAACATGCAGCTGTACGAGTTCGCCCCCCAGGTCATTGAGATCATCACGGCGGTCATCATCTACTTCAGCGCCTTTGCCCTGCTGGTGAAAAACATTGTGGAGCGGGTGCGGCGCAAGCGGCAGGAGGCCGCCGACACCGCCAAGCCGCCCGACCCGCCGCCCGGCGCATCCCCGCCCGTAAAGGAGGTGCCCACCGCATGAACATCGTCTACTTCCTGGTGCAGCAAACCATGTTCTTCTCCATCCCGCTGCTTATTGTGGCGCTGGGCGGCATGTTCTCCGAGCGCAGCGGCGTCATCAACATCGCGCTGGAGGGCACCATGATCATGGGCGGCTTCACCGGCATCCTGTTCATCCACACCTTCCAGGACGCCCTGCCCGGCCAGCCCATTTTGCTGCTGGGGGCGCTGGTGGCCATGGCCACCGGGGTGGTGGTGTCGCTTGCGCACGGCTACGCGTCCATCAACATGAAAGCCAACCAGGTCATCAGCGGCACGGCCATCAACATGTTCGCCCCGGCCTTTGCCATCTTTGTGGCCCGCATGATCCAAAACGTGCAGCAGATCTCCTTCGTCAACCAGTTCCGCATCAGCAGCGTGCCGGTGCTGGGGGATATCCCGGTGCTGGGGCCGCTGTTCTTCCAGAACACCTACATCACCACCCTTTTGGGCCTGCTCATCTGGGGGGCTTCGTGGTTTGTGCTGTACAAAACCCGCTTCGGCCTGCGGCTGCGGGCCTGCGGCGAGCACCCCCAGGCGGCCGACAGCGTGGGTATCAACGTGTACGGCATGCGCTACGCCGGTGTCATGATCTCCGGCGCGCTGGCAGGCCTGGGCGGGCTGGTGTTCATCATCCCCACCTCCACCCAGTTCAACGCCACGGTGTCCGGCTACGGCTTTTTGGCGCTGGCTGTGCTCATCTTCGGGCAGTGGCGGCCCGGCCGCATTTTAATGGCCGCCTTCTTCTTCGGGCTGATGAAAGCCATCGCCTCGTCCTATTCGGGCATCGAGCTGTTACGCAGCCTGCCCATCCCGTCCGATGTATACAAGATGATCCCCTACATTGCCACCCTGGTGGTGCTGGCCTTTACGTCCAAGCGCTCTATGGCGCCGCGGGCCGAGGGCATCCCCTACGACAAGGGCGGCAGGTAGCCCCCTTTCCAGATGTTTCCTGCACCGTCAAAAATACCCAAATTTTGACGGTGCTTTTCTTTGCAGCAAATGATTGCCTCGCCCCATTCAGGGCACGGGGCATTGATACGCAGCGCCCATAAAACGCAGGCCCCAGGAAATAATGGCGCGTCTCCCCTTATTTTTTACTTTTACAGGCCGAATTGATATAATAGCGTTAGGTATAACCCGCGCAATCAAAATGGGCACGCCAGGTGGAACACAACATGGTTTTCTTTTGGATCTCCCTCGTTTCGGCACTCGTCCTTTTATATATCACCGGCAGGGTTTGGTTTGTAAGCACCCGAAGCCGCTACCTCATCATTTTCTTCCTGATGGGGGGCATGGCCGCCCTGTGGACACTGCTCAACGGCCTTACCGCTATTGTAAGCCCCGAGACCCTGCGTGTGCTGGAGCCCACCTGGATGGTGTTTGTGTGCTGCCTGCCGTTTTTGATGTTGATGTACATCCTGCATTTTGTGAATGCCCGGCTGGCCGACAACAAGGCGGTAACCGGCGTTTCGGTGGCGGCCATGCTGGCCGACGTGGCGCTTTTGCTCACCAACCCCCTGCACCACCTCTACTATACCGGCTACACCGACTACGGCACCGGCATCTTCGGCCCACTGTTCTGGCTGCACTCCTCTGCGTCCTACATCGTTTTGGCGGCAGCTTTTATCATGCTCATTGTCTATGTTGTGCGGAACATCCGCACATACCCCGACCTCATCTTTGTGGCGCTGGGCTCGGCCTGCCCCTTTGTCATCAACATCCTGCATGTTTTCAACGTCTACCGCCCGGAGTATGACCTTACCCCGCTCGGCTTTGTCGTCATGTTTTCCGTCTACGGGCTTTTCTCCATCCGCTTCCGCCTGTTCAACCTGAAAAGCGCCGCCTCGGCCAATATTTTCGACACCCTCTCCGAGGGCTTCCTGATTGTGAACAACATTGGCCAGGTGGACGACGCCAACCCCGCCTTCCGTGCCGCCTTCCCCGCCCTGGCCATAAAGCAGGAGCATACCACCGTGCGGCAGGTGGCCGACTATATGCGCTCGGTGGCAGTGGACTACCGCCCGGCGGATGTTTTTGAACGCATCGCCTCGCTGAACAATGACCTGACCGACAGCGAGTTTTCCATCCGCTACGAAAATGGCCAGGCGCGCACCTTTGCGCTGTCCAAGGATTTCATCCGCCAGCGGGGCCAGTCGGCCGGGTATGTGCTTACGCTTACAGACACAAGCCGCTACCGGCAGATGATCAGCGAGATCAACCAGCAGAACACCGAGCTGATGGTGCTGAAGGACGACGCCGAGGCGGCCTCCCGCGCGAAAACCGAGTTTTTGGCCAACACGAGCCACGAGATACGCACCCCCATGAACGCCATCATCGGCATGGCCACCCTGGCGGAAAACTCGCGGGACCTCACCCAGATATACGGCTACCTGGGCAAGCTGAACAACGCCTCCCACCAACTGCTCAGTATCATCAACGACGTGCTGGACATGTCCAAGATAGAGGCGAACAAGCTGGAATTAGCCAGCGAGGACTACGATTTCGCCAAGATGCTGGCCGGCTGCCGTGATATCCTGATAGACAAAATGCGGGAGAAGCAGCAGCACTTCACCCTGGACATTGCCGACGGCATCCCCCTGCACCTGCGCGGCGACAGGCTGCGCCTGTCCCAGATCGTCCTCAACATCTTATCCAACGCGGTGAAGTTCACCCCGGAGGGCGGCGCCATCGCGCTTGCGGCCACCCCCGTTTGGGTGGAAGGCACCCGGGCGTGCATCCAGGTTTCCATCTCCGACAACGGCATTGGCATGACACCCGAGCAGATCGCCCGGCTGTTCAACGCCTTCGAGCAGGCGGACGGCAGCATCTCCCGGCGGTTTGGGGGCACGGGGCTGGGCCTGGCCATCTCCAAAAGCATTGTGCAGCTGATGGGCGGCAATATCACCACCGAGAGCACCCCCGGGCAGGGCAGCACCTTCACGTTTGACTTTATCTCAGAAATTGGCACGGCGCCCGCCGCGGCGGCCCGGCAAATCGCCCGCCAGCCGGAGGAAAGCCATGACTTTACCGGCTGTACCATATTGCTGGCCGAGGACATGGAGATAAACCGGGAAATTGTGCTGGCCCTGATGGCGGACAGCGGCGCCGCCATAGAGTGCGCCGGGAACGGCCAGGAGGCTTATGACCTGTTCCGGGCCGACCCTGAAAAATACGATATCATTTATATGGACCTGCAAATGCCCCAGATGGACGGCTACACCGCCACCCGCATGATTCGCGGCCTGGAACACCCCGCCGCCAAAACCGTGCCCATCATCGCCATGACGGCCAACGCCTTCGCCGAGGACATCCAAAAGTGCCTGGACGCCGGGATGGACGACCATATTGCAAAACCGCTTGACATTGGCACACTGTTTGATAAAACCGCGCGGCATTTGAAAAAGCAGCGCATAAAATAGCCTTGGCCCCTAAAAGCGGCAGGCGCCCCCTTTTGGGGGGCCCTGTTTTTCAGTTCGGTTGGTATGTTTACTATACGCCATACGGCCTGCAAGGCCCGCCGGCACCCGTAACCCCCACCGCGCAAGTGGCGGTTATGAATTTCACATCATTCTATATTGCCAATTCCTGCAGGAATGCTATAATTGTCGCAGGATTTGACATTTTACCCAGGTGGAGGAAGGGGGGCAAGCCCGATGCGGCGCATGCTTTGTGCACTGTGCGCTATTTTACTGGCGCTGTGCAGCGTGGGCACCGTGGCCCAGGCCACCGATAACAGCACCACAAAGAAAACCCTGAATTTTGTCATCAATATTGATGAGTCGACCGTGGTGGACCAGCTGCTGCACCAGGCATTGCAGCGCATGGGGTACGATATCACCATGGACGCCGCGCCCATGACCTACGCCATCCAGATGGCCAACTCCGGCGAGCACGACGCCCTTGCGTCGCAGGTGGCGGGCATTGAGGCCAACTTTCCCAACCTGGTTATGGTACCGGAGCAGCTGTGCGAGGTAAGCTTTCCCGTTTTTGTACGCGAAGATTCCGGGCTGGCGGTGCGCGCCTGGGCCGATTTGTCCGGCCTGGTGGTGGGGCACCTGTACCAGAAAACCTATATCATCAACCACCTGCCCGAGGACATTGCCGGAACTATCCAGCGGGAAACCTTCTACGACCTGAACCTGGCGCTGGCGGCCGGGGAATGCGATGCCATTATCACCAGCAGTACCCTGGACCAAAAGCTCATCACGATGGACGGCGTTGTGCAGACGGGCACGCTGGATGATCTGCCCTCGTATACCTACCTGAACAAGGTGTATGCCAGCCTGGTGCCACAGCTGGCCGCAAGCATTGCCGCCATGAAAACCGACGGCACTTACGACGCCATTGTAAACGGCACCTGGCGCGAGGAGAACCACACGCACAGCGTGCTGCATATATCCTCCTTTTTCCCGGACGACGTGTGGGACGCCCGGATCAAGGAAGGCATCCTGTCGGTGCTGGATGTGGAGGGTGACGTCGGCTACTACAACATCCCGCTCTACTCCAACCGGTTTCGCACCGAGTACGAACGGGCCAAAAATGCCTATTATTCCATTCGAACGCGGGTGTTGTCCAACCCGCCCGACGTGCTGGTGGTGTCGGACAACAGCGCGCTTTCCTTTGTGTGCAACTATTACGCGGTGCTGTTCAGCGGCATCCCGGTGGTGCTGTGTGATATAAACGGCGACATCGAGTACCTGTGGGAACTGGGCGACAACTACACCGGTGTGTGGGAAACCATACCGGCGGTGGAAACCGCCGAGATGCTGAAAGCCCTTTACCCGCAAACCACCGAGCTTTTTGTTGTGAACGACTACACCGAAATTGGCGCCGCTTGGCGTGCTGAAACTGAGCAGGCGCTGGGCAGCAGCTTTGATGGCATGGCCGTTGCCTATAACGACAACCTGCCCTATACTGACCTGCTGGCGCAAATTGCCGCCCTGCCGGCCTCTGCCGCCGTTCTGCTGGGCAATTACACCACCGACGCCGACGCCCTGTATTTTTCCAGCGCCGAGTTTAACAGCCTGATTTGTACCCACACCGACCAACCGGTGTTTGGCATGCTGTATGACTGCCTGGGCAGCGGGCAGGTGGGCGGCAAATACATAGACCCGCTTGCGCAGGGGGCCCAGGCGGCACGCATGGCATGCGATATCATTGCAGACATGCAAAAAGGCGTAGAATCGCAGTTTTCAGCCCCCATACGGGACACCGCCGGCTACAACCGCTGGATCTTCGATGAAGCTGTTCTGCTGGCCCGTTCCCTGGATATGACGTTGCTGCCGCCCGACGCCGAGCTTCTGAACCATAAGCCTACCCTGCGCGAAAGCAACCCGCAGGCGCTTGCCCTGATGCTGCTGGTCGGCGCTTTGGCTATCCTGATTATTGTGGGGCTCTCCGTTTTTATTCTCTTAACGCAGCGCAAAAACCGGCGGCTCTTCGCGGCACAGAAGGACCTGCACACTGCCGAGGAACTGAAGGTGGCCGCCGACTCGGCCAACCAGGCCAAAAGCCTGTTTTTGTCGAACATGAGCCACGAGATACGCACGCCGCTGAACGCCATCATTGGCATGGCCAAGATAGCCCGAAATGCCGACGACCCCGAACGGGTGCGCAGCTGCCTCACCACTGTGGAGGCTTCTTCGGCGCACCTGCTCTCCATTGTCAACGATGTGCTGGATATCTCCAAGATAGAATCGGGCAAGCTGGAACTGTATGCCGAACCTTTTGAGCTGGAAAAGATGCTGCACGCACTGACCGAGGTGGTGGCCGTTCGGGGCCGGGAGAAGGAACAGGAGCTGCTGATTTGGCTGGACAATGCCGTGCCCCGCCACCTGTTTGGCGACGCCATGCGCCTGTCCCAGGTCATCATCAACCTGCTGTCGAACGCCGTGAAGTTTTCCGACTGCAAGGCCAAAATCATACTCCATGTCAGCCTGGTGGAGGCCACCGGCGATGCCGCCACCCTGCGCTTTGTGGTGGAGGACGACGGCATTGGCATGACGCCCGAGCAGATGGCCGGCCTGTTCCAGGCGTTCCAGCAGGCCGACAACAGCATTTCCAAGCGCTATGGCGGCACCGGGCTGGGCCTGGCCATCTCGCAAAAAATTGTGCAGATGATGGGCGGGGAGATTGCCGTTGAAAGCACGCCGGGCGCGGGCAGCCGGTTTGCCTTCGATGTGGCCCTGGGCCTGCCCGCGGCCGATGCGCAGGCCGAGCCGCCACCGGATGCCAGCGACATTTTTGCCCAGATGAACGTGCTGGTGGTGGACGATTACCCGCTGGTGCGGGAATATGCCGCCTACCTGCTGGACGCCGACGCCATACGCAACCACACCGCGGCAGACTACCGGGAGGCAATGGCTGTTTTGGAGCAGGAGAAAGCCGCCGGCACCCCCGTAAACCTGATTTTGATGGACTACCACATGCCCGGTGTGGATGGCATAGAGGCCGCGCGGCGCATCTGCGTGGAGGGCGGCCATTCGGCCGTGGTTGTGCTGATGTCCGTCTATGACCTGGAGCCCTTGCGGGAGAGGGCCAAAGCCGCCGGCATCAACCTGTTTATGCCAAAGCCCACCCTGCCCGGCGCCCTGCTCTCCACCCTGAAAGAGGCTTTGGGCATAAAAGCGGGCGAGCCGGCCGGCGCAGCGCCCGCCGCCACGCCACAATACCCCGGCAAACGTATTTTGCTGGTGGAGGATATCGAGATCAACCGCGAGATTACCAAAGTGCTGCTGGAGCCCGCCCTGCTGGAGGTGATTGAGGCCCAGAACGGCCAAGAGGCGGTAGACATTTTTGAGGCGCAGACCGACACCATCGATTTGATTTTGATGGATATACAGATGCCGGTGATGGACGGCTACACCGCCACCCGGGCCATCCGCGAAAGCCGCCACGCCCACGGGGCTGTGCTGCCCATCATCGCCATGACGGCCAACGCCTTCCGAGAGGATGTAGAGCTGGCCCTGAAAACCGGCATGAACGGGCATATCAGCAAACCCATTGACGAAAAACTGCTATATGACGAACTTTATAAACACTGGAAGCCATAACCATCGGCAAGCCACAGACCACCATATATACCGCATAACGGCCTGGCATAAAGCCAGGCCGTTTTATTGGCGCCCTGTTTGTAGGGGTGTTGGTTACTATTTTACAATTTTGTCGTGACAATGTTACGTAATACGCCGCCGAAACTGGTACACTTAAACCATAAGCAAGGTTTAATAAGGGGAGGGTTTTGCTATGAAAGTGATTATTGTTGGCGGCGTGGCCGGCGGGGCTTCGGCCGCCGCGCGCCTGCGCAGGCTGGACGAACACGCGGAGATCATTCTGCTGGAGCGGGGGGCGTATGTGTCCTACGCCAACTGCGGGCTGCCCTATTACATTGGCGGGGTGATTGCCGAGAAGAGCGCACTGACCGTGCAAACCACCGAAAGCCTGCGCGAACGCCTGAAGCTGGATGTACGCACCCGCCACGAGGCCGTGGCTGTGTACCCGGACAAAAAGCTGGTGGAAATTCGTGACCTGGACAGCGCCGCCACCTACACCGAAAGCTATGACAAGCTGATTTTATCCCCCGGGGCGGAGGCGGTGCGCCCGGCCTTTCCCGGGGCGGACGACGCGCGGGTGTTCACCCTGCGCACCATACCGGACACCTACCGCATCGCCGACTATATCAAAAAACACGCCCCCAAGCGGGCGCTGGTGGTGGGGGCGGGGTTCATCGGCCTGGAGATGGCCGAAAACCTTGTGCGCGCCGGCCTGCAGGTAACGGTGGCCGAGCTCTCGAACCACGCCATTGCCGCGCTGGACGCCGACATGGCGGCCGACGTGCACCTCTACCTGCGGCAGCAGGGCGTGGGGCTGCAGCTGGAGAACGGCGTGCAGTCCATTGAGCCGTCGGCCGGCGGGCTGCATGTGGTGCTGAACCGTGGCAGTCTGGAGGTGGACATGGTGCTGCTGAGCATTGGCGTGCGGCCGGAGAGCGCCCTGGCCAACGCGGCGGGCCTGGAGGTGACCGCCCGCGGCACGGTGGTGGTGGACGCACACATGCGCACCTCGAACGCGGATATCTACGCGGTAGGCGATGTGGTGCAGATCGTCCAGCCCATCACCGGGCAGCCGGGCTACACCCCCCTGGCCGGCCCGGCCAACAAGCAGGGGCGCATAGCGGCCGACAACATTGCCGGCCTGCGGCGCGTTTACCGCGGCACCCAGGGCACGGCCATCATGAAGCTGTTTGACATGGCCGTGGGCGCCACCGGCCTGAACGAGGCTGCCGCCCAAAGCGCAGGCCTGGACTACGACAAGGTCTACCTGATGCCCGCCTCCCACGCCGGATACTACCCGGGGGCGGAGCCCCTTAGCATGAAGGTGCTGTTTGAAAAGGGCGCCGGCCGCATTTTGGGCGCCCAGCTGCTGGGCTACAAGGGTGTAGACAAACGGCTGGATGTGCTGGCCACGGCCATCTGCGCCGGCATGACAGCCGACGATTTGACCGAGCTGGAGCTGGCCTACGCACCGCCCTTCTCCTCCGCCAAAGACCCGGTGAACATGGCCGGCTACCTGATACAGGAGCTGCTGGAGGGTGACGTGCAGCAGTTCCACTGGCAGCAGGTGGCCGGGCTGCTGCAGGAGGGCTTTACGCTGGTGGATGTGCGCACCCCGGAGGAGTACGCCCGCAATC
This sequence comes from Oscillospiraceae bacterium, assembly GCA_012729855.1. Classification (GTDB taxonomy): domain Bacteria; phylum Bacillota; class Clostridia; order Oscillospirales; family Ruminococcaceae; genus JAAYCI01. The sequence continues at coordinate 31,539 of JAAYCI010000091.1, read as the reverse complement.
ACATTGAGGGCGCGGTGAACATCCCGCTGGACGATCTGCGCGGCCGGCTGGACGCGCTGGATAAAAGCAAGCCGCAGTATATCTACTGCCAAAGCGGCCAGCGCAGCTACCTGGCCGGGCGCATCCTGGCCGGCAGTGGGTTCACTGTAAGCCACCTGGCCGGCGGGTACCAGCTGTATGCCTCGGCGGCGCTGGGCGTGCCCACCCCGTTTATCCGCGGCAAGCAAAGCAAGGCGTAGTATGGTTGTGCCTGGCATAGGGCCGAACCCCCACAAAAAATGAGCGCGGGCAAAGCGAGAAGCTTGCCTGCGTTCTTTTTTTACACCTGTATACCCTCTGGCCGTGCCTTTATTTCATGCCCTCCACACGTTGCTGGATGTGGCTGTGAAAATTTTGCACCTGGTGCTGGTATTCGTCCTCCATCAGTTTGGAGGTGATGATAAAATCCGCCGAAGCGCGGTTGGTGGCAATGGGGATGTCGTACACGATGGCAATGCGCAGCAGCGCTTTCACGTCGGGATCGTGCGGCTGGGCGCACAGCGGGTCTGAAAAGAAGATCACAAAATCGATGAGGCCTTCCACTATTTTGGCGCCAATCTGTTGGTCGCCGCCCAGGGGGCCGCTATTGTAGCCCCGCACCGGCAGGCCGGTGCGCTCGGTTATCAGCCTGGCGGTGGTGCCGGTGCCGCATAAAAAGTGGCGGCGCAGCTCTGCTTTGTTCCAGTCGCACCATTCCAGCATCTCTTCCTTTTTACCGTCGTGGGCAATCAGGGCAATATTCTTCTGCTTGCCAATGGTCAGGGTAATCATATCATTGCTATTTTCCATCTGCCGTGTTCTCCTTTGTAAGGTTTGGCGGCGCTGCCACCAGGAATGGCTCCACTGCTTTTAATGCCTCCGGCGTGTCCCGCTCAATATCCAGCCGCAGGGGCTTTGTAAGGTCCAAGCTGAATATGCCCATCAGTGAATGGGCGTCCAGGATATAGCTGCCTTCCATCAGGTCGAAGTGGCCCGCCAGGCCGGCCAGCCGCTCCACAAAATCCTGCACAGCTTGTTCTGTGGGCAGGGATACATATACCGTGCGCATGGTCCAGTCCCCTTTGGTTTAGTATAACGGGTGCCAACCCTGGGGCAGAGCCCCGGCCACGCGCATACACGCATGCGCGCGGCTCTCGCTGCTTCCGGCGATAAAATGAAAAAAGACCGGGTCGAACTCCGGCCTCCAGCCTCTGCCCGGCTGCATCTATCCGAACGGTTTTGCCGGCGCTGTTCGGCCGGCCAAGCCGGTGGTTGCTGCCCCGCCCGTGACACTAATATAGCACATTGCCAGGCAACAAAAAAGCCCTTCCCGGTTAAGCCTTTGTGATTTTTTCATGATGTTCATGTTAAATGCCGCCAAAAACCGCACCTTCGGGCGGGATTCCATTCTGGTTTCCCGGCCCTTTATTGCCCGCCACACCCTGCTTTTTTGCGTGGCCTGGCAACTAGATTTCCCCATTATTTTTGCTGTTGCCCAGCTATACTGGCCTTAGAAAGCCCTACCCGCTGCGCCACAGTGCGTGGCGATATTTGCCCAGCGCCCACGCCGCGAAAGGGGTGCCGCATGCAAAAAAGAAAATTCCAGCTTAAAAGCAACGCCATGCTGGTGAATATCCTGCTGTACATCGCGGTGGCCATCATCATTTTGGTGGCCACCCTGGTGGCGGACAGCCTGGCCATGCCCTATGCCGACAAGCTGCCCGCCATCCTGCTTACCACCACGGAGGAGACCCAAAGCCTGCTCAGCACACTGGCCGGCGCGCTGCTCACCGTCACCATCTTTCTGTTCTCCACCACGCTGGTGGTGCTCACCACCTACTCGGCGCAGCTCACCCCGCGCGTCATTGAAAACTTCCTGGACAAAAAGTCGACGTCGCAGGTGTTTGGCGTTTTCATCGGCGGCACTGTGTACTGCATTGTGGCGCTCTTTTTCATGCGCAAAACAGAATATAGCCAAACCTTCCTCATTGCCGGCGTGGCCATGCTGTACACCCTGTTGTGCGTGGTGTCGTTTATTGTTTTCATCCAGTCGGTCACCAGCTCCATCCAGGTGCAAAATTTGTTGTCGTCGCTGTCCAAGGAAGCGCTTGAGATCGTGGACAAGTTCGTTGTCTCCCGGCGGGACACCAAGCGCACCGACACCTTCAGCGTATCCGGCTACCAGCATGTGTACCACGTGCGGGCCACCGCCAACGGCTTTTTTGAGGAAAACGACGTCGACGCCATCCATGACCTGCTCTCCGGGCACGACTGCGCCATCATCCTCTACCCGCGCATTGGCGATTTTGTAAGCGCCAACCAGCACATTGCCAGCCTACACTACAATGGCGACGCGCTGGACGCGGATACCGTCGCGCACCTGAGCGAAGGGCTGATCCTGTCTGAAAAACGTTATATCGACAACGACTACCGCTTCGCCATCCAGAAAATTGTGGAGGTGGCGCTGAAGGCCATGTCGGCCAGCATCAACGACCCCAACACCGCCATCTACTGCATTCGCTATCTGGGCATCCTCACCGGCCGGCTGGCCCGGGTGGACGGCTCCTACGCCATTGTCTCGCCCAAAGGCGCCGGCGCCAAGGTGGTGGACCAGGACTTCCTGTTTGAAAAGGATCTGCGCGATATCTATATCCAGCTCATCCACTACTCCAAGGAGGACATCTCGGTGATAGTTGCACTGCTGGAGGCCCTGCACACGGCTGTGCTGGTCTCCACGCCTGGCAACAAGGTGCATATCCACGGCATGGCTGCCTACATAGGCGACAGCGTGCGTGACTATTTCAGCAACCCGATAGAGGCAAAGATCATTGCCGATAAAATGCAACTGGTACAGCAGAAAGGCGGGAGAAATACATGAAGAAGCTGCGCGCCTGGTTTGGCTACCGGGTGGGGCTTTCGGGCGCCACCACCCTGCTGCAGGTTTTTGTTTTCAGCAGCTTTGTGGTACTTATGCACGTGCTTTTTTTTCAAAGCTTTGTCTCCGCGCTGCCCATTGTGCTGGCCGGGGGGCTCATCAGCCTGCAGCCCAACGACCTGGTGGGCCGCGCCACGGTGAAGCGGGTAGTCCTTATGTTTGCCTACGGCTGCGCGCTGGCCTTTGTGATGACCCTGCTGTTCCCCGTCACCCCCCTTTTCTACTTTATTGCGCTGGTGCTGGGCACCATACTGGCCACGCTGGCCAAATGGAAGCCCTTCCCCGTCCTGGCGTTTATTCCGCTGAACCTGTGCTACTGGGCCGACTTTGACGGCGTGAGCAGCTCTGTTTTTGCGCTGCTGCTGTTTGTGGAGATTACGGCCGGCGGGCTGCTGGCCCTGCTGGTAAACCGCTTTATCCGGCTGTCGCTGCGCAAAAACCTCTCGCAGCTGTACGACAAATACACCACCCTGCTGCAGGTGAAGGGCCAGAAGTTCCAGGAGAGTGACCAGAGCCCCGCCACCAACCGCTCGCTGGCGCTGCTTACACGCCTAGACATGGTGCAGAAGGGCTATATCAGGGAATACCACCTGGCCGAGGATAACCCCGCCCAGCTGGCCAAGCTGGCCACCCTGCACACGCGTGCCGCGCAGGTGTTTTTCACCCTGCAGGTCATGCGCGATTCCCCTGCCTCGCAGGAGGACAACGCCCTGTTCAATACTCAGCTGGCCGCTTTTACCGAGGCGCTGGGCCAATGGAGGGAGGCATCGAAACGCCGTGAAAACGCTTAAGAAAACCCTTAGACTGTGGGGCAGCCATGTGGACCCCAAGGCCGCCAAGATGCTGATCTCCACCGCCATTGGCGTGGTGGTATATATGGTGCTGGCCCAGTTTTTGCCCATGGTATACCCTATGTTCATTTTAAACACACTGTTTGTGGTTACCTCGGTGGATCTGGGCCTCACCAAAACGGCCTCGCTGGAGCGCATGGTGGGCACGGCGGCCGCCATTGGCATCGGGCTGCTGTGCTTTTTCCTGGCGGGTGGGCAAAGCTGGATCATCCCCTTTGGCCTGCTGGTGGTCACCCTGCTCACCCTGCTGTTCTTCCGCCGGGTGGTCAACGTGATGCTGGTGTGCGCCACCATGCTTATGTGCAACACGTCGGGCGGGCACCCTTTCCTGTACGCCTCCTCCCGTGTCATCAACACCCTCATCGGCCTGGGTATTGCGCTGGTGGTGGCGGTGCTGTACACCCACCCCTACCCCCGCCGCCCGGTGTACGAGGAATACGCCGCCATGCTGAAGGACGTAGAGGGCATGATAGAAGCCGACGACAGCGGCCAGGCCCCCACGCCCGCCGCCCTGCTGGAAAAGATAACCGCCCTGACGGCCCTGGAGGTGAAGATGACGCGCGATACCGGCGTTTTAAGCGTACCCTTCCGCAAGCGCATCATCGCCCTCACCGAGGACATCAACCAGCTGCTGTGCCATCTGGGTGTGCTGCAGGCGCTGCCCCAAGACGACCCGGCGCGCGCCGACCGGGAAAAGCGTATTCAGGAATTGCGCGCCCACGCCCACACATTGATGGCTGAGCTGGATGCGCTGTAGGCGGCGCCACCATCAAAACCACATGGCAGCAGGCAGGGCCCCGCTTGGGTGCCCTGCCTGCTTTTTTCTTCCCATAATTATATTGCCTGCTGCACAAGCCCAGGGCCTACGGCTCTGCCACTGGTCGCCGCTGTGTGATGCGGCGGTATTCGCTGGGCGAAACCGCTTGGTTTTCCTTAAAAGACCGCATGAAATGCTTTTCGCTCTTGAAGCCGGCCTTTTCGCTTATCTGCCGGATGGGCAGGTCGGTTTCCCGCAAAAGGCGTTCGGCCTCTTCCAGGCGCAGCTGCTTTAAGTGGTCCTGGAAATTGTGGCCGGTGTATTTTTTGAACAGCACCGAAAACTGGGAGTAGTTCATGGATACCTGGTTGCTGACCACCGCCATATCTATGGGCTCGGTGTAGTGGCCGCGCAGGTAGGCCACGGCGTCGTGTATTTTGCGCCGGCTCTGGTTTTCCTGCTCGCCGGCAAACAGGGCGGCAAAGCCTTCCATCCACTGGCAAAGGGCTTCATACCAGGCGAAAGCGGCCTCAAACCGCCAGGGGCTGCCCAAGGCGGCCAGCGCCTCCACCTGCCCGGGGAAAACCGCATAGGCGCCGCTGATACCCGCCACCAGCGCCTCGGCGGTGGCGGCAAAGCCATCGGGCGACAGGCGGCCGTTCTGGGCCCACAGCAGTATTTCGCCCAGCACGCGGCGCGCGGCGGCGGCGTCCGCCGTGCCCAGCAGGTGGATGACCTGGGTGACAAGCTGGTCGGTGGCGGGGTCTTTGCCGGTGTGGGCGGGGGTATCATAGGTAAACGGCATGCCGCGCAGGCAGGCGGCTTTCCGTGCGGCCCAGGCCTGCCCGTAGGCGGCAGACAGCGTGTCAAAGCCCTGGTGGCCCTGGCTAAAGCCGGCGGCGCGGTCCTTCAGCAGCCGGCTTTTCAGGGCGGGCAGGGCGGTGGTTTCCGCCAGCAGCACCAGCTGCCCGTCCATCTCGCCCAGGCTGTGCACACCGGGCGGCAGCAGGCCGGGCAGGGTGCCCAGCAGCAGGCACACCACGGTATAGGGGGCCTCTAAAAGCGCGCTGCCGTAGTGGGCCGCCAGCGCGCCCAGGGCAGCTTCGTCGGGGGCTGTGCCCAGCATGGCCGCCCGGGCCATTTGCAGGGCGGCGGTCTGGGCGCCCGCGCGGCGGCGGGCGTGGCGGCCCAGCTCGGCCTCCAGCTTTTCCAGCACCTCAAAAACCTTCTGCCGCTCCACCGGCTTCAGGATATAATCCCGCACGCCCAGGCGCAGCATTTTCACCGCGTAGTCAAAGTCATCGTAGCCGCTGATGACCACCACCAGCGGGGGATTTTCCAGCCGCTGCAGCCGCGCCACCAGCTCGATGCCGTCCATGCGGGGCATGCGCAGGTCGGTAAACACCACGTCGGCCGGGTGTTCGTGCAATAACCTGAGCGCCTCTTCGCCATTGCCGCATTCCAGCACCTGGGCCACCGGCACCGGGGCCCTGCGCACCATGGAAGCTATGCCCAGCCAAATGTTCTTTTCGTCCTCCACCACCAGCACGGTGTTCACAGGGGCGTCGCCTCCTTTCCATCCAGCGGCAGCCCGTCCAGCGGCAGCCCGTCTAGCGGCAGCCCGTCTAGCGGCAGCCGCAGGGTCACCGTGGTATAGCTGCCGGGCCGGGCGTCCACATCCAGGTAATACCCGGGGCCAAAGGTCATGGTAATGCGGTCGGCCACGTTTTTCAGGCCAATGCCCGGCGCGGGGGCGGCCTCGGGCTCCACCTCGCCGCGCAGGTGCTGCCGCAGGGCGTCCAGCGCCTCTCCGGGCATGCCCCGGCCCGCGTCCCGCACTTCCAGCAGGAAAGCATCCGCGCCGTCTTGCTCTGCCCGCAGGGTGATCACACTGTCGGCATCGGCGTCGGCCAGGCCGTGTACCACGGCGTTTTCCACAATGGGCTGCAGGCTCATTTTGGGCAGGGGCAGCGCCAGCAGTTCGGGGGGCACCTGGCAGTCCAGCGTAATCTGGTGGTCATACCGCAGGTTGATGAGCGCCAGGTAGTTCCGGGCGTTATCCAACTCCTGCGCCAGCGTGGCCAGGGGGGCACCCCAGCGCATGCTGTAGCGCAGCATCTGGCCCAGGCTGGTAATGGCGTCGGCAATATCGTAGCGGCCGTCCACCTCAGCCATCATCTTGATGGACTCCAGCACGTTGTAGATGAAGTGGGCGTTGATCTGGCTTTGCATGGCTTTGATCTCGGCGTTTTTGGCCAGCAGCTGCCGTTCTACGTTCTCGCGCATCAGGTCCTGTATGCGGTCCAGCATCTCGTTTATCTGCCCGCCCAGCGCGCCAATTTCGTCACTGCCCACATCGGGCACTTTCACGGAAAGCTGGCCCTCGCGCACCTGGGCCACGGTGTTCACAATGCGGTAAAACCGGCGCAGCATGGCTTTTACCAGCAGATGGACGGCCACCACCACCAGCACCAGGATAAGCGCGGTGCCCAAAAGGAACAGGTTACGGCGTGTGGCAATGCCGCCGGAAAGCTCACCCAGCGAAACCACCGACACATAGTGCCCGCCCAAAACATCCACCGCGATGGCGGACACCAGCACCTCCTGGCCCCCCAGCCGCGCGCCGATGGTGTGCACGCCGGGGCCGTCGGGCAGCAATGCGGCCACCGCTGCGCCCTGTTCCTGCCAAAAAGCGTCGGCCTGCGGCCCGCAATACAGGGCGTCCGGCGTTATCAGGGCGCTGTGGGTATCGGTGCCGGTGTAGAGGCCGGGCATCACATCGTCCATGCGCACGGCCACCTCCAGCACCCCCAGGCGGCCCAGGGCGGGGTCTTCAATGGCTGTTACCAGCGACATGATGTGCGGGGTGGGCTTCATGGCCTCGGCCAGAAAGACGGCGTCGGTATAGTCCATCTGCCAGGCGCCGCTGGTCCAGCTGTCGGCCCAGGCCAGCCGCCGCATGCGGCTTTCGTGGTAGAGGATGGGCATCAGCTCGGGTACGTTTTCATTGGGGTGGTACACCCGCACGCGGTACAGGTAGGGGTTGGCGTTCACCAGCCGCTCAAGGCCGCCTATGTCGTCGCGGTAGAAGGCCACCAGCTCGGCGGTGGTAAAAGCATCGCCGCTTTGGGCGCGCACCAAAAAGCTTGTCAGGTTGGGGCTGTTTAAAAAAAACTGGCCGGTAAGCACGCACAGCTCGGCCGCCTTTTCCACATTGGCATGGGTTTCCAGCAGCGACGTTTCCACCGCCTTAACCTTGTCCTCAATGATGACGTCCTGCATGTTGCCAAAAAGCACCAGCGCCAAAATAACGGTGGGCACCGAGACCACCGCCAGGATGACCAGCGTGAAGCGCTGGGTAAGCTTTAAACCGCGCAGACAATTTGCCACTGCCCGGGCCGCGGCCCTCACGGGACCTCCAGCGCGCCCAGGCGCTCCTTGGCCAGCACCATTTGGCGGGTGGCTTCTTCCAGCACGGCGGCATAGCCCATGGTCTCGCGCTGGCGGAAGTAATCCTCCAGCAGGGCGTCAAAGGTTGCCTCATCCTCCGCCATCAGCAGCTGGGGCAGCGTGGCGCCCCATACCTCGCGGATATTCTGGTTGGCCATGGCGGCGGCGCTGTCGGCCTCGTAGCTTACCTCGTAGTGGGCCAAGTAGCGGGTGTAGGGATAGGTCCACTGCTCGGGCTGGGCCAAGGGGGCCACGGGGTCTGGCCGCCAGGCCTGTTGCATGGCCAGGTCCTGCAGCATCCAGTAGGTGTTGTCGGCGGCGTAGCGGTTGTTGTATTCAATGCGGTCGGTGTTCAAAAGTTCCAGCACCTCCGGCCGCAGCACGGGCTGGCCGTCCACCAGGTCGTAGGTCTCCCCTTCCACGCCGCAGTAGGTCAGCATCTGGCCGTGCTCGCTCAGCAGGTAGCTCATCATCTGTATGGCCCTGTCGGGGTTTTTACAGTTTTTGCTTATCAGGGTCAGCGTCCAGCCGTTGATGCCCACCCCCGGCAGCACGTGGTCGTCCCCGGCGGCGTTCCTGGGGCCGTCCACGGCAATATAGACCTGCTCGGGGTTGTGGGCATAAAGCAGCTTTTGCTGGTCGGCAATGTCGGTGTGCTGGTACAGCATGCAAAAATACTGGCCGGTTGTCGTTTTTTCGGCCATTTGGGCCCGGCGGTCCAGAAAGACCTCGTCGGGCAGCAGGCCCTCTTCGTTCAGCTGGCGGAATACCTTCAGCCAGGCGATGTAGTCGGGGTGGGAATACCGGTCGATGAAAACGCCGTCCTCCTCAAACGGGATGGCCAGCAGGTTCATCAGGATGCCCTCCAGCGAATAGCAGCCATCCTTGTCAAAGTCGTACAGCCCCACCGGTATCAGGGCGCCGCCCTCCACCTGGGGGAACTGGCGCGCGGCGTCACGCACCGCCTGCAAAAAACCCTCGGGGGTGGTCATGTCGGGGCTGCCAAGCGCCTCGTAGATGTCCTTGCGCACCAAAAAGGTTTGGTTGGAACCAATGTTGTCGTAGGTTTCGTAATCGGCCGGGGCGTAGGAGGAATTGGGGTAGCCGTAGAGGTTGCCGTCGGCTTGGGTATACCATGCCACCCGCTGAGGGTGGGCCACCTGCCAAAAGTAGGGGTCGTATTGGTCGGCCAGCTCGTTCAGCGGGTACACCAGCCCCTCGGTCATCATCTGGTGTATCTGCGGCTCCCAGTAGCCCAGGGTAATCAGGTCGGGCAGGGTGCCGGAGTCCATCATGGCGGCCAGCTTTTCCCACTCGTTGCCCGAGGGGGTTACAAAATCCAGGCTGACGCCCGTTTCGTCGGTGATGGTTTTGGCCACCAGGCTGTCGTTCCAGGTGGAGGTAAACCAGGAAAAGTTGATGTACCACGACAGCGTCACGGCTTCGCCGGCGTTTTGCTTCCAGCCGGGGGCGGGCGCGTTGGAGGTGGCGCCGGGCTGCCCGCCGGTTGTACAGCCGGCAAACAGCAGGGCGCCCGCCAAAAGCAGGCACAGCGAAGTGAGGGGCCGGCGCCCCCGTGGAAACCTGCCGAAAATTTTCATATGCCTCGCCCACTTTATTGGCCCGGCCGCAGCACAATATGCCGTATGGCCGGGAAAGATAAACGCCCACAACTCATTTTTATTATATGGCATGGGGGGCAAAAGACGCAACCGCAGAAATTTTACTGAGGTATCTGCATTTTGTTGCCGTTTGGGCAGCTTTGCCGCAACCCGCCGAAAAGGCGCTGCCCGGGCCGCAAACGGCGGGGCCCGGGTGCCCCGGCTTTGTGCGGGTGCCCCGGTTTCAAACGGCCCGAAAGCATATTGCCGCGGCAGCGGCACTTATTATACGATGCACTAGCAGTATGCCCTAAATTTGGGTAGCGTACGTGCCATATTCAAGGTTCCCACCACGCGGTGAAAGGCGGTTCATGCCATGAAAAAAACGGTGAAAAAATCCCTGGCCATCCTGCTGTGCGCATTGATCATGCTGTCGGCCCTGCCGGTGCAGGCCCTGGCGGCTGAAGCGGGGGATGTTATATCCGACACCTCGGTGTCCCTGCAGGAGGATGCGACGGGCAATGACAGCAGCCAACCGGAGGCCGAGCCGCCCCCGGCCGACAGCACCGCGCCCGAAAGCGGGACGCCCGCGCCGGAAGAGGCCACAAGCGCTGCGCCGGACAGCGGCGTTTCGCCCGACAGCAGCACAATGCCGGAGAGCGGCCTCGAGCCGCCCGCCGACAGTGTTGCCCCGGAGGAAGATTCCGGCGCCGGCGCGCCGCCCGAGGCCGATGCCTCCATGCCGGCCACCGAGGCGCCGCCGGTGGCGCCCGAAGCCTATGTTGACCCCGGCGTGTCCCCCATTGGGCAGGCCTGGGTGAACCCGGCCAACCCTTCCATCGACCGGGACCCCGGCTTTGAGCTTTACTGCGAGCTATGGGGCGTTAAAACCAACGCGGTGGCCGTGGTGCTTTCCACCACCCAGGGCCACCGCGTTTGGGAGACCACCGTCCCGTTGTTCCAGGAGGACGGCTTCAAGTCTGTCCGACACTTTTTCCCCTTCGACACGTTTATCGAATGGCGCAGCGGCGAATACTGCCTGGAAGTGTTTTTGGACCCCACCAACACCTGGCATTTTGAAAACTACTGGACAGTAGCCACCTTTTATTTGAGCGCCGCGGGCGATACCGCGGTGACCGTGCAGGAATTCAGCCTGTCCTCCACCAGCTACACCATGGGCACCGGCGATAACCTGACCATGAGCGGGCGCATTACCACCGCCCAGCCTTTCGAAGGATATGCCGACATCTATTTCCATAAGCTGGACGACGGCCAGCAGCCCCCCGCCGAAGGGGAAACCCCCACCCAGCCGGAGGGCGTCCAGAGCTTTGGCGTGGGGGTCAACCTGGCTTTCCAGGAGCTGCACGACAGCGACGGGCCGGCCTATGAGGCCGACCTGTGGGCCCAGACCAACAACCCCTACTTTGACGGCAGCGGCACCTACTGCGCCTGGCTGTACCTGGTGCCCCCGGGCGGCAACCAGCCCGGGCAGCCCATACAGCAGGTTTATGTCTACCTGGGCAGCATAGAGGTGCAGGAATCGCCGGCCATGTTCAAGACCTTTTGCTTTTATAAAAATGGCTACCTGCACGACGCCGGCGCCAACCACAACGCCGGCACCATACAAACCTGGTACAACTACTCCGGCCGCCCCGCCGACATCACCGCCGTGGCCCCCGTTTTTACGGTATCGGACGGCGCGGTGGTTACCGTAAACGGCGTGGTGCAGCAGTCGGGCGTCAGCACGCAGGACTTCACAAGCCCCGTACCCTACGTGGTCACCTCGGCCGACGGGCTGGTGAGCAAAAGCTATATGGTCACCATCATTGTGCAGCCGGCGGTTTCCTACACCACCCTGTACAATTTCAGCCTGACCGGCCTGCCCGCCGGCAGCGACGCGCTGGTGATAGACAATGAGGCAAGCCTCATCTACACCACGGTGCCCGCCGGCACGGCGTCCATGGTGTTCACCCCGGTATTTGAAAAACACCACCTGGCCACCGCCAACCTGCAAAGCGGCGTGGCGGTGGATTTTGAAACCTCCCCCCAAACCCCGGTAGAACTGACCATTACCGCCGAGGACGGCGTGACCACCAGAACCTGGCACATTGTGGTGGCCCGCAAGGGCGCGCCCGCCTACTATGGCCAGGTATTCACCTACAGCGGCGGCCAAACCCAAACCCTGGCCGGCCGCAAGGTGATGCTGCACGACTTGAACCGCGCCAGCCCTTACAGCGACCCCATTGCCACCGTGCTTACCGACGAAAACGGCCGCTATGAATTTTACACCGACGCCATTCCCGGCGTGGAGGCCATGAACCTGGCCGTGCGCCCCGAAACCTTTGACGCCCCCGGCGGCGGCGAGGACAGCGGCATTTTGGGCGAGCACGGCATTCCGCTGCCCGGCACCAGCTACACCCCCTTTGCCAGTGTTACCTGGGTGCCCTTCCTGCCGGCGGGCAAAGGCACCGATTTCCACCTGTTTGCCGGCACCTACCTGTGGAAAACCCGGGTGGTGGAGGCCGGCACCGGCCAGGGCATCCCGGACGCCGCCGTGCGCGGCGCTTACTACGGCTTCGCCTACGTGCACACCACCGGCGCAGACGGCGCGCTTTTAGAGGAGCCCGTCTCGGCTTACTCCCTGCGGGAGTACCTGCGCCACGCCAATTCCCAAACCGTTTTTGGAGCCTATAAAGCCGGCTACCGCGACGTGGAAAACATTGTGGTGAACCTGGACACCGCCATGTTTGAGCAGCTGAAAACCAGCGCCAGCTTCACCACGCCAAACATTGAGATGGCGCTGGCCTCCCACGAGGCGGCCCTGCTCAGCTTTTCCATTGGCGGCCACCAGGCCACCATCAACGAAAGCGCCAAGACCGTTACGCTGATGCTGCCCTTTATGTCCGGCATCAACCTGGCCAGTGTGGCGCCGCAGTTCACCGTATCACCGCTGGCCACCGCCAGCCCCGCCAGCGGCCGGGCCATGAACTTTGCCAACTCGGTGGAAAGCCCCGTGCAGATAACCGTGACCGCCGAGGACACCCTGACCTCGGCCACCTACGCCGTAACGGTGGAGATGGAGCCGGACATCCAGGTGGACTACAGCGGCACCATCAGCACCTACGACGGCACCAGCAAAACCCCGGCCGATGGGTTCACCTTCCTGGTGCAGGACACCTGGGGCAAGGTCATCCAGGCGGCTGTCACCTGCAGCGCCCAGGGCTGGTTCAGCTTCACCATCACCGGCACCCAGGCCACGCGCGGCGTTTATATCATCAACAGCCAGAGCATCGGCAAGCTGCTGCGGCCCGACCTCGGCGGCTTCTATACCGCCTCGGTATTGTACCGGCTGGAGCCGGGCGCAGGCAACGACCTGGCCTTTGCCACGGTGCCCACCGGCAGCGAGATACGCGGCAGGGTCATCGACCCCTCCGGCAACAACGTGGCCGGCGCCGACATTTACTACCTGAGCCCGCTGGCCCAAAGCCGCGCCGACGGCAGCTTTGCCCTGACCATAGACGCCGACTGGCTGCGCTACCACCGCAGCAGCTTTACGGTGCGCAAGGACGGCTACAACAATGCCGGCTTCTCGGTGAACATGAACAGCGCCGAGACCTTTACCTCCCTGCTGAAAAACGGCTACATCGACGTGGGCGCCCTGACGCTGAGCCCCAGCACCGGCACCCCGGTGAAGCTGGGGCGGGTGGCCGCCCTGCCGCAGTACACCCAGCGGGGCAAAACGGTGCAAACCTACGTGCACTACGCCGCCAGCCGCACCCTGCAGGACGCCGTGCTCACCGTAACCGTGCCGGCCGGCGTCACCATTGAGCCCGCCAGCATTACCAGCCCCGCGGCTACCCTGAGCGGCAACACCATCACACTGGCAAGCAGCCTTGCCATAGACACTGAATACACCCTGGGCTTCTGGGCCACGGCCGACGCAGGCTATGCCGGCGACAGCTTTGCCGTCACCGCCAGGGTAACGGCAGGCGGCAGCACCTGGCAGGTGGGTGAAAGCCACGTCTCCCTCACCCACCTTACCCTGCAGGTACCCCACCAAGTGGGGCTGGACGGCACCGACAGCCTGCCCTTCACCATCAGCGGCGAGGCCACCGCCGGGCCAGACTATAGCATCGACATTGCCGTTACCGACCCCGACGGCAAGCCCGCCCAAACCAGCAAGGCCCTGACCGGCCTGCCCACCACCGGCGTGGGGCCGTGGTTCAAGGTGCAGGGCGTGGTGCTGCAAAACGCCGCCAAAAGCCCCGGGCAGTACACCCTGCTGGCCACCCTGAAGGACGGCGGCGGAAACCCGGTGGCCTATAGCACCGCCATACTGTATGTGGTGCCCGACGCCATCAAGCTGACGTCCATCAACATGAGCAGCTACTACTTTAATGTATCTGCGGCCCAGCCGGTCACCAACTCCAGCTGTGTGTCGGCCTGCGCCTATGTGAACAACGACCTTTCGGGCCGCGACCCCATCAACCTGCGCACCACCTGGCAGAACGACAGCGATGTCATCAGCGCCATCTATGTGATGGAGACCTCCCACGGCACCTTCCTCTCCACCATGAGCACCCGGGCAGGCGGCGTGTATGCCGGGCAATTTGCCCCTGGCGCCTACATGGGCTCCGGCACCGCCAACATCTACCTGGAGTTTGGCTTTGAGGACGGCAGCGCCGCCCGTTTCCTGGTGGGTAAGCTGCTGCTGCTCATCGACCCCTCCGGCTTTGTGTACGACAAAACCACCGGCCAACGCATTGAGGGCGCCACCGCCACGCTGGAATATTTGGTGGACGGCGGCTGGGTGATGTGGCCGGCTGACGAATTTGGCCAAAACAACCCCCAAACCACCGACAACCAGGGCTGCTACGGCTGGTTTGTGCCCGAGGGTGAATACCGCGTGCTGGTGAGCGCCGAAGGCTACGCACCCTATGCCACCAACACGGACGCCGCCTATGGCGTTATCAACGTGCTGCCCCCGCGCGACGATATCCACATTGGCCTCACCCCCACCGCGGCGGTACTGGCCGGGCTGCAGATTACGGCCGCCCCCGCCAAAACGCAGTACCACGCCGGCCAGCTGCTAGATCTGTCTGGCCTTGTGGCGACCGCCCTGTACAGCGACGGCAGCCGCCGGGTGCTGGGCGCCGCCGAGTACACAGCCAGCCCCGCCAACGGCGCGGCCCTCACCACCCCCGGCGCGGTGCAGGTAACGGTTAGCCACCGGGAAGGGGATGTGGTAAAGAGCGTGCAGTTCACCGTGCAGGTGGCGGCCGTGGTGCTCACCGGCCTGGAGGTGGCCGTGCCGCCCGCCAAAACAGGCTATATCCAGGGCGATAAGCTGGACCTTGCCGGCCTTTCTCTGGCGGCCCGCTACAGTGACGGCAGCAGCCGCACGTTGGCCGCCGATGAATATACCGCCGCCCCCGCCGCCGGCGCCCTGCTGAACACCCCTGGCGACGTGCCGCTGACCCTGCGCTACCAGGAGGGCGGCACCACCCTGACGGCCACTGTCACGCTGCGGGCGGCCGCCCCCAGCGTGGTGCTGGCCACCGGCGTAACGCTGGACAAGCTGTTTGCCACCCTGGCCGAGGGCGACACCCTGCAGCTGGCCGCCACCGTGCAGCCGGCGGACGCCGACAACCAGGCGCTCAGCTGGGCCTCCAGCGACCCCGCCGTGGCTGCGGTAGACGCCACCGGTTTGGTTACCGCGCTGAAAGCCGGCAGCGCCACCATCACGGTGACCACGGCGGACGGCGGCTATACGGCGCTGTGCAGCATCACAGTGGAGCCGGTCATCACGGGCGTAAAGCTGGCGCAAACCACCCTGCGGCTGGCCAAGAACCAAAAGGCCACCCTGGGCGCCGTGGTGACCTACAGCAACGGCACCACCAGTACCACCGGCCTTACCTGGGCCAGCAGCAACGAAAAGGTGGCCACCGTAACCGAGAAGGGTGTCATCAAGGCCAGGAGCGTGAAGAAAAACAGCACGGCCACCATTACCGCCACGGCGGAGAACGGCCAGCAAGCTACCATAAAGGTAACGGTGCTGAAAAGCAGCGCCAAAGCCGTGAAGGTGAACAAGATAGCTGTAAGCGGCAGCAAAACGGTGACGGTGGGCGACACCGCCCAGCTGAAAGCCAAGGTAAGCCCAGGCAGTGCCACCGGCGCGGCCATAAGCTGGAAGAGCCACAAGCCCGGCGTGGTAGCCGTGGACGCCACCGGCAAGCTGACGGCCATAAGCGAGGGCGCCGCCAAAATAACCGTGAAAGCCGGCGCCGCCACCACCACCGTAACCGTAACGGCGGTGGCCCCGGTGGAAAGCATCAAAATTACCGGCGCGGCGGCCAGCCTGAAGCAGGGCAAAAGCCTGACGCTGAGTGTCGATGTCACGCTGGATGACCCCAGCTATACCGCCACCCCCGAGCTTGCCTGGAGCAGTAACCGGAAAGACATTGCCACGGTGAGCAGCAAGGGTGTGGTGAAGGCCAGGAAGGTTGGCACAGCCACCATCACCGTGAAAGCGGCCAACGGCAAAAAGGCCAGCGTAAAAATCAAAGTGACCAAGTAGGTTCTTTTAAAAAGCATACCCACAACAATAACCCCAGCCTGAAGTGAAAGCATCCAGGCTGGGGGTTACTTTTATACTGGAACCGTTTCAAAACGGAGACGGTTTTTAGCCGTGCATAAAGACGCGCAGCATCGCCTTTGCCGACGACGCGGTGAGCGAGATAAGTTGCTGGCACGCCGGGCAGGCCTCTATTTTTTGCCAGGGCGCGTCCCTAGCTGTCTGCTTCCTCCGGGAAGCAGAGGGTCACCGTGGTGCCCTGGCCCGGGGTGCTCTCCACCATAAGGCCGGCGCGTTTGCCATAGCGCAGCCGCAGCCGCTTTTGGATGTTGAGCAGCGCCACACCCGTAAGCCCCTGCTCGGGGAAATCGCTGTTTTCGGCGGCCTCCAGCTTGGCGCGCAATGCCGCCAGCACACGGGGCGCCATGCCGGCGCCGTTGTCGGCAACGGTTATACACACCACGCCGCCTTCAAGCGTGCCGCCAATGGTGATACGGCAATCGGCCTGCTTTTCCGCAAAGGCATGCAGCATGGCATTTTCCACCACCGGCTGCAGCACCTGGCCTGGCATGCGGCAGGCGGCCAGCCGGTCGTCCACCTCAAAGTCCACGTTGTACCGGTTCTCCCGGCGGGCGTTCATCACCTCGGCGTACTGCTCCAGCATTTCCAGCTCCATAAAGATATTCACACTGTCCCCCGCCTGGTGCTGGCACTTGATGAGCGCCGCCAGCCCGCCGGAGAGGCGGGCCGCCCGGTCGCTTTCGCCCTTCTCGCTCAATATCTGGATGGTGGTAATGGTGTTCACCACAAAGTGCGCGTCTATCTGGGTGGTAAGCAGGCCCATCTGCATCTTTTCCGCCTTGGTCAGCAGCGGCACAATCATACGCGAAGACAAAAAGCGGTACAGCAGCGCAATGGCGAGGGCCAGAAACACCAGCAGAGCTGCAGACACCGCCAGAAACGTACGCCCGCCCGTGTTCAGCGCCTCTTTTGTTACCGCGGCGGCCACCGAGAGATTGGTGCCCGACACCTGTGACATGGTCACCTCGCCGTATTGCCCCACCAGCGTTTGTGCGTTTTGCCCCTCCAGCGCCGGGTTGTCGGAGAGCAGGATCGTGTCATCCAGAATAACCGCGGTATCAATGCCCGACACGTTCCCCTCCAGCGCCCGCAGGGTTTTTTGCAGGGTATCCAGCAAAACCACCGTGCCCACCGGTTTTGCGGCAGTATCCGTATACACTGGCGCCGCGTGGCAGAAAAACCAAACGCCGTCCAGCTCTATCACGGCGTAGGCCGCCAGCGTGCCCTGCTTGTGCGCCGCCCAAAGCTGCCGGCAGGCGGCATTGGAGATGCCGCCCGTGAAGCGGTACCAGGCCCCTTGGGGGGTAAACGTGACAATGCTGTCCAGATCCGTGGCCTGGTAGGCTATCTTGCCAATGATTTCCGCAGCGTCCCCGGCCCTTTCGTAATAGGCTGCTACATCCGCCTGCTGCAAAAAGCCCTGCACGCTTTCGCTGCCCGCTATGGCGGAGGAAAGTATCTTTAACCGGGAGAACTCGCCGTCCAGGTGCGACAGCAGCGCGTTTGCCGCGAACCGGCTGTTTTCGCGCGCCTGGCGGTCTATCTGCCCCAGCACAATGCTGTGGTAGGCAAACCACAGGCAGAAAACCAGCAGAGTGTAGGCCGCCAGCGCCACGGCAAATCGCCGCTTCAACGTTTTGTTGGTCATGCTTCCCCGCCCTTTCCCCATGGCCTTTTGTTTACATTATACTAGAACCACTTCAAAATCAAGGATTTTGAAGCCGCGCGCGATGCGCGTGATAATCGCCCAAAGGGCGATTGGTTCGCCGTTCATAGTAAAAACCACATACCCTTTGGGTATGTGCGGCAGATTTCTCTGCCGCCTTGAAAACTTTGTTTTCAAGTGGGTTGACTATGTAAGCAGGGCCCGCATTCTATTCAAGCTTTGCTGCGTGTGATATACTAAAGGCATCACATTCTGCCGGGAAATGGTGTTGGCCTATGCCCAAAGCAAAACAAGCCCTGTGCCTGCTGCTGGCCCTGGTTCTGGCCATGGCCTTTTTCGCCTGTGCCCCGGCCGGGGGCGCCGCCGCACCGGATGAGGCGGTCACCATCCGCCTGGCCGCGCCGCAGAACGGAAATATCCTGGACTTTGAGACCAACGCCTACAAGCTGTGGCTGGAGGAACAAACCGGCCTGAAGCTGGAGATGACCTGGCTGCCGCAGGAGGACGCCGGGCAGATTGTGCACCAGCAGCTGCTGAGCGGCGACGGCCTGCCCGACGCCTATATCGGCTTTGGCTCCAGCGATGTTTTTGGCAACAGCAACCTGGAGGCCTACGCCGCGCGGAGCACCGTCATCGCGCTGGACACGCTGATTGAAGCGCATGGCGAAAACCTGAACAGCCTGTTTGAGGAACTGCCCGAGTACAGCATCCGCCCCCTGATGACCGCCGCCGACGGGCATTTCTACTATATGCCGGGGTTCAGCTCCTCCCTCATCACGCGGTACCGCCAGGTGATGTGGGTGAACAAAGGCTGGCTGGACACGCTGGGCCTGCCCGTTCCCGCCACCACAGAGGATTTTCGCGGGATGCTCCTGGCCTTCCGCGACGGCGACCCCAACGGCAACGGCCTGCAGGATGAAATACCGCTGGCCGGCACCGAGGCCACCTACGCCAAGCAGGTGTACGACTTTTTGTTCAACGCCTTTATCTACAACAACGAAAAAAACGCCCGCCTGCTGCTGGAGGACGGCGCCATCGGCTTTGCCCCGGTGCAGGACGAATGGCGGGAGGCGCTGCAGTATATGCGCGGGCTGTACGACGAAGGGCTCATCTCGCCCCTCAGCTTCACCCAGGACGACCAGCAGCTGGCGCAGATGGCCAACGACCCGCGGGATATCCTGGGCGCTTTCGCCTCCCCCGGCATCACCCTGACGGTGCTGCAAAACTCGCCCGAGATGATGGAGCGCTATGTTGGCATTGGGCCGCTGGCGGGGCCAAAGGGCGTGCAGCTGGCCTCGGTGAGCATCCCCCTGCCCAAGCCAAATGGCGTCATCACCTCGGCCTGCCGGCACCCCGAGGCGGTGTTCAGGCTGTTCGACCTGATGCTGAGCGAGGAGGCCTGCCTGATGGGCCGCTACGGCGAGCAGGGCGTTGACTGGAACTTTGCCCCGGCCGGCGCAGTGAGCATCTACGGCACGCCGGCCACCATCGAGATCATCCACCAGCTGTGGAATACCCCGCAGAACAAGCACCTGATGCAGATTGGCCCCTATGTCTCCCGGCCGCAGTACTCCGGCGGCGTTACCTGGAGCGGCAGCACCACCGACGGCGAATATATGAACGCACAGGCCGCCCTATTGTACCAGGCATACGAGCCGGAGGAATTTGTCGGTGTGCTGATATACACCTCGGAAGAAGAGGCGCAGATACAGGATATCCGCGCCGGCATAGAGGCCCACGTGCGGCAGGCTGCCATCCACTTTATTACCGGCGCGCGGGATATCACCGACGATGCCGCGTGGCAAAGCCATATTGCCGAGTATGACGCACTGGGGCTGCAAACCTTTTTGGCCGTGGCCCAAGCTGCCTGCGACAGAAGCCGATAACTTTGAACCATATGAAAAAGCAGGGCCGCAATATGCGGCCCTGCTTTGGTTTGCAGCCTTTATTCTATTGCAGGTCAGGCTTTTTCGATCACATCGTTCTGGCCGTCGCCGCCGGCTTTGCGCTTGATGAACACTTGCGCCACCAGCACAGCCAGGCTCAGGATAAAGGGCACTGCCACCCACAGGGCCCACTGGTTCACCAGGGCCATGGGCAGGCTCATGTCATCCAGCAGCAGGAACAGCAGCCCGGCCAGCAGGCCCAGCACAATGGTGAGGGCTTTCAGCAGCTTGCTGCGCTGTTTGCGCGGCGCCGCTTCTTCGCCATTTTCGTCGCTCTCTTTGCGCTTGCGGGCCGGCAGGGTGGCAAACACCACCACCGAGATCGCAGCGCCCAGCAGGGCCATCATCAGGCTGAGCAGGGACCAGGCGCCCTTAAGCTCGGGGCCGCCCAGCGGCACGTTATCTTCCATAATGTCCTTGGCGATGTTGCCGCTTTGGCTGTCCAACCGCTCTTGTACTTCCTTTGGCACCGCGGGGGTGGCGGGGTCAGTCTCCGGGTTGGCCGTAATGTTGCCAGTCAGCGTTACGGGGGCTGTTACCTGCTCCACCACCACGGGCGTGGTCTCAAGCGTCAGGTCGGGTTGGGCGGCGGGGGTTGTTTCCGGGGTCGCCGGGTTGGGTGTGGTTTTGGGGCCGGTCGGGTTTGCCGGGGTGGGGTCGGGCTCGGTCGGCGTTGCCGCCTCGGGGTTTACGGGGGTGGGGTCGGGTGTCGGGGGGGTGGGGTCTGCCGGATCCACCGGGCCGGGGGCCGGGGGGGTAGGATCCACCGGGGTGGGATCTACCGGGTCGGGGTCTGGGTCTGGCGTCGGGTCTACCGGGATCACCGGGTCGGGGTCAACGGGGTCTACCACAATGGCTTCCCATACGGCGTACACAGTGGTGCTTTCCAGAATGCGGGTGGCCATGGTGAAGTTGGCAACGCTGCCGCCCTGGGTGCGGGCCCAGCCGTCAAAGGTATAGCCGTCGCGGGTGGAGGCCGCGGGTTCCTGCGCCAGGAAGCCCTTGGTATCGGTCTGGGGCTCAATCTCGCTGCCCTGGGTTACAAAAACAGCCAGGGAGATCTCTTCCAGCACCGGCGCCAGGGTGATGTTTTCAGCCAGCAGACCGGTGAAAGCATCTTGGGTGCCGGCCAGCGCCCAGTGC
This sequence comes from Oscillospiraceae bacterium, assembly GCA_012729855.1. Classification (GTDB taxonomy): domain Bacteria; phylum Bacillota; class Clostridia; order Oscillospirales; family Ruminococcaceae; genus JAAYCI01. The sequence continues at coordinate 10,517 of JAAYCI010000091.1, read as the reverse complement.
AGCAGCTCCCGGCCCATGCCCAAAGCGGGCTGGCGGGTGGGCTGCGGGGCAGCTTCGCCCACGGTGCCCTCCAGCACCTCCAGCACAGAGCCGTCGGTGTTCAGGTAGGTTACCAGCACGGTGGCATCGTCAAACAGGGCCACCAGGGTCAGGTTTTCGGTAATCAGCTGGGCGGGGTTAAAGGGCAGCCCGCCCTCCACATACCAGCCCACAAAGGTCTTGCCGTTCTGCCCGGTGGGGGCGGCAGGCAGGCTTACCAGGGTTTCGTCCAGCACGGTGTCGGTGGCGTAAACGCTGCCGTCCACTTTAAAGGTAACGGTATGATCCACATCGCCCTGCGCGGCGGCAGAAGCAGCAAACGCTGTGGTTGCTGCTTCCGGCGCAAGCGCGGGTTCTTCTTCGGTCGTCACTGCCGCGGCGGGGTCTTCCGCTTCTGGTTCAATGGCAGGGGCTTCTTCGGTTACCACTTCGGGCGCGTTCACCGGCGCGGCAGGCAGGGCCTCAAACGTGGCGGTCAGCTTTACGTCGCCGCTTACCACGCTGCCTTCAAACTTGAAAGCCTCGATGGCGTTCTCTTCAAACCAGCCTTTGAACCGCATACCCTGGGGGGCCGCGGGGTCGGGCTGTGCGGCCACGGCAACGCCTTGCGCTACCGGCTCCTGGTGCAACAGGTTGCCGTCGGTGTCGTAGAAGGACACGCTGAACAGAACCGGCGCGTTTTCTTCCTGCGCGGGCGGTTCGGGTTCTGTCACTTCTTCGGTGGGGGCTACCGTTTCCGGCTCCGCCACTTCAGGGGCTGGTTGCTCGGGTTCAGGCGGTGTTGCTTCGGGCTGTCCGGCCGTCTCTTCCGGCGGGGCATTCGTTTCCTCGCTCGCAACCTCGGGGGCTGGCGCTTGCTCTGCCGGGGGCAGCGTCTCAGCCGCCGCCACGTCGCTCTCGGCGGGTAAATTCTCGCTGGATGCGTACAGAGAAACTGGCGCTGCGAAAACCAGTGCCATTACAACAACCAGCGCCATGGCTGTGAATTTGTTAAATATTCTTCTCATGCTTCCTCACTTCCTATGGATTTATGTTTTATGGTCACGAAAAGAATTTGGAAATATTTCTCTGTTACCAGGTCTTTTTGTGCCATCATCATGCGCATTTTTTGCAAAAAGCAAGCTTTTCACAAAAGAATCACATTATGTTTACATATAGTCCATTCTAAAAATTATAATTCTTTATATCGCATTTATAAATAATCTCTAAATTTATATTTTTGTTGTTCTCTCGGAATAATAGCACCCCCGACAGGTACCTGCCGGGGGTGCTATTCTGTATATGCCGCCAAAACAATTTGTTTCTATTTAGAGATATTTGAAAATGGATTATTCAGCCAATGCGAACCCAGCCGCTCAACAGATGTCAGTCTGGCCGGTATTCGCCCGGGGTGCAGCCGTAGTGCGCCTTGAACACCCGGTAGAAATAAAAGTAGCTGGCGTAGCCGCATTCCTGAGCAATGGCTTTCAGCGGCTTGTCGGTGTGCTGTATCAGGCGCACGGCCTCGTTCATGCGCAGGCTGGTTACAATGGAGGTAAACGTTTGCCCATAGTGCTTCACAAACAGGTTGCTGATATAGTTGGGGTTCAGGTGGAAAAGCTCGGCCAGCTGGTTCAGGGTAATCTTTTTTGTGTAGTTGCGGCGGATATGGTTCATAATAGCGTCGATGGTGCTGCCGTTTTCCACCTGTGCAGCCGGTGCCCGGCCCCGCTTTTTCATCAGCCGGTGCGCCAGGCGCTCCAGGGTTATCTGCAGTTCGGTCTCGTCCAGCGGTTTCAGCAGGTAGTCAAAGCCCTGGTTGGTAAAGAAATCGCGGGAGTCCTGGAAGCTGGCGTGGGCGCTCAGCATGATAAACGCGCTGTCTGCCCCCTGGCTTTTCGCCTGGGTCATCAGGGAGATGCCGTCCATGCCGGGCATTTTTAAGTCGCACAGCACAGCGTCGGGCCGCAGCCGCACAATGTCCTCCAGCGCCGCCTGCGGCAAGGCGCTGGTGCCGCATACCTTAAAGCCACATTCCTGCCACACCGCCTGTTCCGCCAAAATCTCCAAAATCAAGGGGTCGTCATCCACCAGATAGATGCTGAACATAGCTCACCTCATGCCACGGGCCTGTTTTTTCCAGTATACCGCAAGCCACAGTCATATTTAAAGCGCATCACAAAATCCCATTATACGAAAGTACGCTAAATGCCCGGCGAATCCTGTAGATAAGACAGTGCAAGCTGCAAAAAGTATAATACTTTTTACGATACTATGGAACAGGAACCATCACCCAACGCACATATTCTAGGAGGTACAACATGAAGGGGATCATTCGCAGAGGCGCCAGCTTCCTGCTGGCATGCGGCCTGGTGTTTTCGCTGGCCGGCACGGGCTTTGCCGCCAGTTATGACGACGCGGCACCGGACAGCAGCATCAGTATGGCACAAGAGGACACCACCGCCACCGAGGCGCCGCAGGGCACGCAAGACCCCGCCCCGGACACCACCGAGGACGCCCCGCCGGCTGCCGAAGCAGAAACCCCGGCTGATGAAACCCCACAGCCGGAGCCCGAAGTGGCGCCCGAAGAAGACCCCACCGATGCCACCCCCGCCGAGCCGGAAGACGTGGCGGCCCCCGAGGACGTGGCGGCGCCGGAAGGCGCGGACGAGCCCGAAGCCGAAGCCACCCCGCAGGCCACCTATACTGTGCAGTACCAGGCGGGCGACGTGGACCCGATGAAGCTGCCTGAAACCAAGACCTATACCAGCGGCAGCGACGACACACTTGCTTCGTCGATCAATTATGCCGGCCTGTTTTCCGGCTATGTATTTTCCCACTGGGTAACGGCCGATGACGCCACCCGCGTGGATGAGGGCGACACCGTAACGCGCAGCATGACGCTGATACCCGTTTTTAACAACGGAACCGCCACCGAAGTGGCGGTGGCCACCGCCGCCGAGTTTAAAGCAAAGCATGATGAAAACAGCGACACCTTCACCAACCGCACCCTGGTGGTTACGGGCGACATTACCCTGACACGCACAGCGCTGGGCATGCCCGCCGAGGGCAGCGACTCTTACTATATCAACAGCTACACCAAAATTGCCATTGCCAGTGGCGGTAAGCTGCGCATTCAAGACATGGCTCTTTCCTTTAATGGCTTTGACCCCAACCTGACTGTGCGCACCGGCGGCCTTTTGGAAGTAACGCAAAGCACCGGTTACGCCCATCTGTACATCCAGAACAACAGCCTGAACATCCAAAAGGGCGCCACCGTACAGCTTACAAACGGGCGCATCACCGTCAAGACGCTTTCCAACTGGGGCACCCTTACCATTGCAGACAACAGCGGCGCAACGTATTCGAACGGCACCGCCACTGCCACCGTTAACAGCCTGTTTGTTGGCAAGGGGGGCACCGTGAACGTTACCGGCGGCGGCCTTACGCTGCGGACAAGCGCCTCCGACTACGACAGCGCCCTGACCCCGGCCGAGCTGGAGGCCAAATCCGTCAACATCAACGCCGGTACCATCAAGCTGACGGGCGCTGGCGAGTTTTTCATCGACGGCCCCAACCCGACGGCGGGGCTGTATGCCAGCACCAACATCCCCTTCATCAACAAGGGCACGCTGGAGGCCGCGGGCGGCTATACGCTCGACGGTACTTTTAAGGCACAGATCCAGCTGGACGGCTACACGCATTTCATCAACTACGGCTCCCTCAACATCCTGGGCAACTGGCCGGTGCAGGAGATTGGGGACTACGACAGCATCCTGGCCGGGCAGTATGGCATGGTCGTCTACTGCTCCACGCTGTCCAACCATGGCGCCATCGACGTTTCTACCATCGCCGGCAACGGCATACGGGTGTATGGCGAGACAGAACAGTCTATAAACCGCGACAACTGCCTGAGCTACCTGTACAACTACGGTGACTTTAAAATCAACTCAAAGAAGGATGACGTGGGGTTGTATATGGGCCGGGTGTCCTGGCTGACCAACACCGGCACCATACGGGCGGCGTCCGACGCCAGCCAAAACTTTGACACCGCCACCGTCGTCATTCGCAACGTGCTCACCAACAACGGCACCTTTGCAAACAACGGCAACACCGCCTTTTACAAAAACGCCAAATACGGCGAAAATGTGGCCCTGAACGGCAATGCCATCACCGGCAGCGGCATCACCCTGCTGGCCTATGAGATCTGCATGGGCTCCAGTTCGTCGTGGAGCATTCCCGGCGCCGCCACCACCATTGAGGGTGTGACACGGCAGAATGCGAACTATGGCAGCAACGTGTTCCTGCTGCAGGCCGGCAAAACCTATACCATTACGGCCAAGGCCGCCGGGTACAACGATTTCACCGGCACTTTTACCACGCATGCCACCGTGGCCGAATATGAGGCCGCCATCCAGGGCGCCGACAGCGACATACGCGTCCTGTTTAAAATGAGTAAACCCGGCGAAACTCCGGTTGACCCGGGCAACCCCGACCCGGGCAACCCCGACCCCAGCAACCCCGACCCCAGCGACCCCGACCCCGGCGACCCCGGCGCCACCATCACCAGCGTGAAGTTTGCCCAAACCACCCTGCGCCTGGCCAAGAAGCAGAAAGCCACCCTGGGCGCTGTGGTGTACCACAGCAACGGCGCCACCAGCACCAGTGGCCTCACCTGGGCCAGCACCAACGAAAAGGTGGCCAAGGTGAGCCAGAGCGGCAAAATTACCGCCGGCAGCAAGACAGGCACGGCCAAAATTACCGCAACCACCGAAAACAACCTTAAAGCCACCGTCACGGTAAAAGTGGTGGCCAAGGCTGTAAAGGCCACCAAGGTGACCATCAGCGGCAAGAAAACGGTAGATATAGGCAACACCGCCCAGCTGAAAGTTAAAATGAGCCCCAGCACCGCCACCGGCGCCATTACCTGGAAGAGCAGCAAGCCCGCCGTGATGACGGTAGACGCCACCGGCAAACTGACGGCCAAAAGCGAGGGTACCGCCAAGATAACGATAAAAGCCGGCACCAAAACCATTACGATAACTGTGACAGCGGCGGCCCCGGTGGAGCGTGTGAAGATTACCGGCGCGTCTGCCAAACTGAAAAAAGGCAAAAGCATGCCGCTAGGCACCACCGTTACACTGAGCGACCCCAGCTACACCGCCATGCCCAAGCTTACCTGGAGCAGCAATAAAAAAGACATTGCCACCGTAAGCAGCAAGGGTGTGGTGAAGGCCAAAAAGGCGGGCACAGCCACCATCACCGTGAAAGCGGCCAACGGCAAAAAGGCCAGTGTGAAAATCAAGGTGACCAAATAGCCATTATGTAACTTTTTACCGGGGCTGCCCTTGTAATGGGGGCGGCCCTGGTGTATAATGAGGGCAGTTGAGGCGCGTGGGTTTGCCCGCCGCCAAAACCACACAAAATACCTCATTCTGACGCCAAGGGCACGCCCCAAGGCAGAAGGTGCGTGAAGAACTGTTTTTTCAGTGCGCCTTCGTGGCGCACTTTTTTGTTTTACCGGCAGTATGAGAGGAGACGATGCACATGGAAACCCGGGTGGCCATCATTGGCATTATTGTGGAGAACAACGACGTTACCGAGCAGCTGAACAAGATTTTACACCAGTATGCCAACTACATCATCGGGCGCATGGGCCTGCCCTACCACGAGCGGCAGATCGCCATCATCAGCGTGGTGGTGGATGCCCCGCAGGATGTTATTAGCGCGCTTTCCGGCAAGCTGGGCATGCTGCCCGACGTGAGCACCAAGACCATCTACTCCACCACAACAGGCGGGGGCAAGGCATGACCGCGTTACTGGACAAGCTGCAGGAGACAGGTGGGCTGGAGCGCGCGGAATGGCTGCGCCTGCTGAACGCCTGGGACACCCCCCTGCGCGACGACGCCATGGCCCGCGCCCGCAGCGTGACCCAAAGCGTTTACGGGCGGGATATCTACCTGCGCGGCCTCATCGAAATCTCCAACCACTGCAAAAACAACTGCTACTACTGTGGCATCCGCGCCGGCAACCGCAAAGCCGTGCGCTACCGGCTGCTGCCCGAAGACATTTTGGCCTGCTGCGCCGAGGGCTACGCACTGGGCCTGCGCACCTTTGTGCTGCAGGGCGGCGAGGACCCCTGGTTCACCCAGCAGCGGGTGGTTCAGCTGGTACGGGACATCAAGGCCGGTTGGCCGGACGTGGCCGTCACGCTGTCGCTGGGGGAATGGCCGCGGGAAAGCTACGCGGCTTTCCGCGAAGCCGGCGCCGACCGCTACCTGCTGCGCCACGAGACCGCTTCCCCCACCCACTATGCCCGGCTGCACCCCCCGGCGCTCACCTTTGCGCAGCGCAGCGCCTGCCTGTATACCCTGAAGGATCTGGGCTACCAGACCGGCGCCGGCCTGATGGTGGGCTCGCCCGGGCAAACCGGCGATAGCCTGGCCGATGACATGCTGTTTTTGCAGGCTTTGCAGCCGCAGATGGTGGGCATTGGCCCGTTCATTCCCCACCGCGACACCCCGTTTGCAAATGCGCCCGCCGGCAGCGCCGAGCAGACGCTTTACCTGCTGGCGCTGGTGCGCCTACTGCTGCCCGCCGCCCTGCTGCCCGCCACTACCGCCCTGGGCACCGTGGCGGCCGACGGCTGGGAGCGCGGGGTGCTGGCCGGGGCCAACGTCATCATGCCCAACCTGACGCCGGAGGGCCCGCGCGCCAACTACCAGCTGTACAACCACAAGAACGCCACCTCCGCCCGCGAGCGCGACGCCATTGCGGGGCGCATGGCGGCCATAGGCTACACGGTGGCCGCAGGGCGGGGCGACCATGCCGCCTATTTGCCACAGCACGCCACCACCACAATTTGACGGAGAAGCTGGGCCCCGGCGTTTGTTTTTACCTATCCAAAACAAACGCTTGCCCTGCTGACCCGGAAAGGAAGATGGGATATGAACAAGACCGCCACACTAAACCAGACCGTACCGTACGACCCGAAATCCCCCCGAGCCGAGGCATTTATCAACCACCAGGAGATTCTAGATACGCTGGACTACGCGTGGAAGAACCGCCACAACGCCGCTTTGGCGGACACCATCCTGGAAAAAGCCCGCAAGCGCCAGGGCCTTACCCACCGGGAGGCCGCCGTGCTGCTGGACTGTGCGCTGCCCGAAAAGCAGGAGGAGATGTTCCGCCTGGCCGAGCAGATCAAACGGGACTTTTACGGCAACCGCATTGTGCTGTTTGCGCCGCTGTACCTGAGCAACTACTGCGTGAACAGCTGCGTGTACTGCCCCTACCACTGCCAGAACAAGCAGATTACCCGCAAAAAGCTGACCCAGCAGGAGATACGCGACGAGGTGATCGCCCTGCAGGACATGGGCCACAAGCGCCTGGCGCTGGAGGCCGGCGAGGACCCCGTGAACAACCCGCTGGAGTACATTTTGGAGAGCATCGACACCATCTACAGCACCAAACACAAGAATGGGGCCATCCGCCGGGTGAATGTGAACATCGCGGCCACCACGGCAGCAAACTACACCCGCCTGCGCGACGCCGGCATCGGCACCTATATCCTGTTCCAGGAGACCTACCACAAGGAGAGCTACGAGCAGCTGCACCCGCGCGGCCCCAAGCACGACTACGCCTGGCACACCGAGGCGATGGACCGCGCCATGGCCGGCGGCATTGACGACGTGGGGCTGGGGGTGCTGTTTGGGCTGGAGCTGTACCGCTACGAGCTGGCCGGCCTTTTGATGCACGCCGAACACCTGGAGGCGGCGTTTGGCGTGGGGCCGCACACCATCAGCGTGCCGCGCATCTGCCCGGCCGATGACATCGACCCCGGCGCCTTCGACAACGGCATCAGTGACGACATCTTTTTGAAGCTGGTGGCCATCATTCGGCTGGCGGCGCCCTACACCGGCATGATCGTCTCCACCCGCGAAAGCCAGGCCTGCCGCGAAAAGGCGCTGCGCATGGGCATTTCGCAAATAAGCGGCGGCAGCCGCACCAGCGTGGGCGGCTACGCCAAGCCCGAGCCCAAGGCGGAGAACTCTGCCCAGTTCGACGTAAGCGACAACCGCACGCTGGACGAGGTGGTGCGCTGGCTGATGGAGATGGGGCATATCCCCAGCTTTTGCACCGCCTGCTACCGCGAGGGCCGCACGGGCGACCGCTTTATGAGCCTGTGTAAAAGCGGGCAGATACAAAACTGCTGTCACCCCAACGCGCTTATCACACTGAAAGAATACCTGGAGGACTACGCCGCCCCGGCCACCGCCACCCTGGGCGACGCCATGGTGCAGCGGGAAATACAGGGCGTGCCCAACCCCAAGGTGCGCAGCCTGGTGGCCGGCCACCTGGAAAAAATCCACGCCGGCGCACGGGACTTCCGGCTGTAAGCGCTTGTTTTAAGCCGCGTTTAGTGAGACTTGAAACAGGCGCCAGGAAAGGAGGCCATAAGATGAGCCTGAATGAGACCCCGCTGGCAGGCCGCGTGCATATCGGCCTGTTTGGCCGGCGCAACGCCGGGAAGTCCAGCCTTATCAACGCGCTTACCGGCCAGGAGGTGGCCATTGTATCGCCCGTGGCCGGCACCACCACCGACCCCGTGAGCAAAACCATGGAGCTGCTGCCCCTGGGCCCCGTGGTGTTTGTGGACACCCCGGGCCTGGACGACGACACCGCGCTGGGCCAAAAGCGCATGGAAAAAACCCTGCAACAACTGGAGAAGATAGACATTGCACTGATGGTGGTGGACGCCACAGCCGGCAAAGGCGCGCTGGAGACCGACCTGGAGGCCCGCCTGCGCGGCCAGGGCGTGCCCTGCCTGACAGTGCTGAACAAGACCGACCTGCTGGCCGAGGCGCCGGCCACCGGCGCCGACACCCTGCCCGTAAGCGCTGCCACGGGCGTAAACATCGACGCGCTGAAGGAGCGCATTGCCGCCCTGCGCCCGGAGCAGGCACCCAAGTGGATTGTGGGCGACCTGCTCGCCCCCGGCGACGTGGTGGTGCTGGTAACGCCCATAGACAGCGCCGCGCCCAAGGGGCGGCTCATCCTGCCCCAGCAGCAGACCATCCGCGACATCCTGGACGCCGACGCCCAGGCCATTGTGACCAAGGAGACGGGCCTTGAGCAAGCCCTGAAACACCTGGCTGCGCCGCCTAAAATGGTCATCACCGACAGCCAGGTGTTTGGGCTGGTGGCAAAAACGCTGCCCAAAGACATCCCCCTCACCTCGTTTTCCATCCTCTTTGCCCGCTACAAAGGCATTCTGGCGCACGCCGTGCACAGCCTGGGCGCCCTGGATGCCCTGCGGGATGGCGACCGGGTGCTGATAAGCGAGGGCTGCACCCACCACCGCCAATGCGAAGACATTGGCACTGTGAAGATGCCCAGGTGGATTGCCGAGCACACCGGCAAGGCCATCGACTTTGCCTTTAGCGCCGGCAACGCCTTCCCGCAGGACCTGGCCGGCAACGCCCTGGTGGTGCACTGCGGGGGCTGCATGCTGCCCGACCGCGCCATGCAGGCCCGCATGGCGGCGGCCAAGCGCCAGCAGGTGCCCATGACCAACTACGGCATTTTGATTGCCCATATGAACGGCATTTTGCAGCGCAGCCTGGCGCCCTTCCCGGAGTATGCGCAGGGTACCGTCGGGTAGCCCCGGCGCTTCATAGCATGTAAAAAGGTGTGCCGAATGGTTCGGCACACCTTTTTACATAGGCATGGTTATTTTGCGGCTGCTTTTACCTTCACTTTATAGCTTTTGGTCACGCTGCCCACCTTCACCGTAATGGCGGCTTTTGGCGGTAAGCATACGCTTTCCAAGACCGTGCAACGGCGCAACCGGTCGAAAACCCATCTTTGCTTTGCAGCCAAAAAAGCCCGGCCTCCCTGTTGGGGAAGGCCGGGCTTTGGTTGCGCTTACCGCCGCTTAGGGCAGGTTTTACTGGTTGCGCTCAGGTCATTCCGTCAAGGCTTAGGCCTGGGCTTGGGTGTTTTCTTCTTCGTCTTCGTCCTTGGGCTGCCGCACCTGGCGCAGCACCAGCATCAGGATGACCTGCGCCACCGAGATGATCACCATCAGCAGGGTCCAGGTATCCACGAAGACCATCGGGTTGTTGATGTTTTCGGTCAGCAGGAAGGCGATCAGGCTTACAACGCCCATCACAATGGCCAGGATGCGCCAGATGAGGCCGCGCTTGCCCTTGATCTCCTCTTCCTCGCCCTCCACGGCGTCCGCGTTCTCATTTTCCTTCTTCTTGCGGCCGGTGAAGATCATCACAAACAGGATGACCGAGAATACCAGCGCCAGAATCATCAGGATCAGGTTCAGCAGCGCCCATACGGGGCCGGAGAAGTCGGCGGTCGGGTCGGCGGGGTCTGCCTGCTCAATGGGGGCCGGGGTGCTCTCGTCGGGCTGAGCGGGTTCCGATTCGTCTGGCTGGGCCGGTTCACGTACCGGCTCGTCTTCTGGCGGTGTCGGGGTGGTTTCG